>JASHVC010000443.1 GCA_030039655.1 Xanthobacteraceae bacterium
AGGTCCAAGGAAGCACCGACGCGCGGCGTGATTGCGCCGCGCATTGCTCCTTCTTGTGCCCTAGCGGCAGGCGATTTTCTCTGTGCCGTGGGACGGGCTTGGGAATAAACAGCCGCTGCTTGCGATCATGCTCCATCGGTGGGGTCTAACCCGCCGGACATCAGATCGATGGGAGTCGACCATGAGCAACAGCGGGAATAATTGCCAACCGATATCGCGCCGCGTAATGCTTGGGGAGCTTGCGCTCGGCGCAGCCACTGCGGCTATAGCGACGCGAGCCTTGGCACAGCAAAAGGTCAGTCAGGCTGACGCCAAGTATCAGGGTCAGCCGAAAGGACAGCAGCACTGCGACAATTGCATCAATTTCCAGCCGCCGAATGCCTGCAAGCTCGTCGAGGGCGAGGTCAGTACGAATGGCTGGTGCCAGCTCTTTTCACCAAAAACCTGATTGCCCGCCGCTCCAACGGCTCTTCGGCGCGCGGGCCGAAGGCATCGGTTTTTTGAACTGACCCGATGCTGCGTCCTGGCTCGTTTGCGCTCACTTTGCTGCTGGCGTTGCTGACCGGGATCGGCCCGCTGTCGACGGACATGTATGTGCCGTCGCTGCCCGCTATCGGCCGCGCGTTGCATGCTTCGACTGAGCAAGTGCAACTGACGATTTCGAGTTACCTGGTCGGCTTCGCTATCGGCCAGATCGTCTACGGCCCGGTCTCGGACCGCTTCGGGCGCAAGCCGGTGCTGATGGTGGCACTGGTTCTGTATGCCATCGGCAGCATCATCTGCGCGACCACGCAGTCAATTGAGATGCTCGCGGCGTGGCGCTTCGTGCAGGCGCTCGGCGGCGCGGGCGCCATCGTGCTGGCGCGCGCCGTGGTGCGCGACCTTTATTCCGGCGTGCGCGCCGGGCGCGAGCTTTCGCTGATGGGATCGATCCAGGCGCTGGCGCCCATCCTGGCACCGGTCATCGGAGGCCTGCTGCAGACGGTGTTTGGCTGGCGCGCAAGTTTCATCCTCCTGGTAATCTTCGCCGTCACTATCGGCACTGCGACCGCGCGGCTTTTGCCGGAAACGCTGCATAAGCCGACGCCCGGGCCGTTTTCACTTGCCGCCATGGGTCGCATGTTCGCTTCGGTGCTCCGCCATCGCAGCTTTCTGGCGCACCTCGGCATCGTAATCACGACCTTTGTCGGGCTCTACGCGTGGGTCTCCGGCTCTTCGATCGTGATCCAGGGCATCTACGGACTTTCGCCGCTGGCATTCGGCGCGACCTATGCGATCGGCTCGTCGGGATATTTGCTCGGAACAAACATCGCGGTGCGCGTGGTCATGCGCCACGGCCTCGACCGCATGATCGGCATCGGCACCGCCATCATGGCCGCGGGTGGCCTGATGATGGCCGCGGTCGTGGCGCTCGGCTTGTCCAACGTCATCTGGCTGGTGGCCGGGATGACGATTTATCTGACCGGCATGGGGCTCTCCATGCCGCAAACCATGGCGGGCGCGGTGACGCCGTTTCCCGATCGCGCCGGCACCGCGTCCTCACTATTGGGCTTTTCCCAGCAATCAAGCGCCTCGATCGCCGCCGCGATCATCGGCGCGTATCTCGGCCGCTCCGCCTGGCCGGTCGCCGGCACCGTGGCGGCGATGGGGTGTCTAGCGTTTGCGTTCTGGACGCTGACGCGCCGGGCGCGCAACGCGGTTTATTGAAGGCGAGAGCTCTACCGCGTGCGCTTCGCCGCGTCGGTGACGATCTCGTAGGCCTCGTGGAGCGCCGGATTGGACTTCGACACATCCTCGCCGACGGTGCCGAGTGTCGCCATCATCTTTGTTTGCTCTTCGGGAGGCAATTTGAACAGCTCACCGCCGTTATCGGTCCAGGCCTTGCGCGCGCCTTGATAGATGGCGATGGCTTGCGGATCGATGGCGATGGATTCACGCGCGCCGTCGCGATCGACAATCTCCTGCAAATCCTTGGGGAGCGAGTCGTACCACTTCTTGCTGACCTCGACGATGATGAAGACGGCGGGCTGGTCGTTCTCGGTCACGTATTTGGCGGCGTCCTGATAGTGGAAGTTGGAGAAAACCGTCATGCCCGCCAGCGCGCCGTCGATAGCGCCCTGCTGGATCGCCGGCAGCACGTCGCCGAGCGTCATGGCGACCGGCGTCGACCCGAGCCGCTCGAACGCCGTGGTTTGAAACTGCGACGCGAACACTCTGATCTTCTTGCCCTTGAAATCGTCGAGATGGCGGATCGGCGTCCGCGACACGGTGGAGGACATCTGGGTCACGAACATGCCGACGCCATGCAGTCCTTTGTTGGCACCGAGGCCGAGCATCAATTTCAGCAACTCCGGATCGCCGCTCATTCGCAGCGCGTGCTCCATGGAATCGGCCAGCCCGGGCGCGGCCGTCACTTCGAAGCGTTCGTCGACGCCGATAAAGAACTCGGGCGGAATGATCCCGGCCTGAATGGCGCCGAACTGCAGGCCCTCGATCTGGCGCGGAATGGAGCCCAACTGGCTCGCCGGGTAGACCTCGCCCTTGATGCGGCCGCCCGAATCTTTCTCGACGGCGGCGGCGAAATTCTTGGCGAGCTGATGCTGAGCTTCGTTGATGGTGGGCAGTGTGATCTTCATCGTATAGGTCTTGTCCTGCGCACGCGCCG
>JASHVC010000444.1 GCA_030039655.1 Xanthobacteraceae bacterium
GATCGGCGGAAATTTCGGCACCAAGAACAGCTTCTTTCCCGAATTCGCCATGGTGGTTTGGGCCTCGCGCCGCCTCGGCGGCCGGCCGGTGAAGTGGACCTGCGACCGCACCGAGGCGTTCGTCACCGATTATATGGGCCGCGATCTCACTGTGTCAGCCGAACTGGCGCTCGACGCCGGCGGCCACATTCTGGCGCTGCGCACGTCCAATCTCAGCAACATCGGCGCGCACACGGGCTCCTACGTGCCGCTGGTCAAGGGCGTAGGACTGGCGACGGCCGGCTACCGCATTCCCACCGCGTTCATCCGCGCGCGTGCGGTGCTGTCGAACACCATGTGCACTACGCCGTACCGCAGCGCCGGCCGCCCGGAAGTCATCTACGTCATCGAGCGGCTGATCGATAAGGCGGCGCAGGAGCACGGCTTCGACCGCGTCGCGCTGCGCCGGCGCAATCTCATTCCGCCTTCGGCGTTTCCCTACAAAAATCCGCAAGGCATCACCTACGACAACGGCACCTATCGCGCGGTGATGGATCGCGCGATGGAACTTGGCGATTGGAAAGGCTTCAAGAAGCGCCGTACCGACGCACGCAAACGCAAGCGGCTGCGTGGCATCGGGCTTTGCAGCTACCTCGAAACCACCGGCGGCTATCCGCGCGAGCGCGCCGACATCACCGTACAGCCGGAAGGCCGCGTCGATGTCGTGGTCGGCACGCTGTCCAGCGGCCAAGCCCACGAAACCACTTTTGCGCAGTGTGTAGCAGAGTGGCTCGGCGTGCCGTTCGACGACGTGTACGTCAACGAGAGCGACACCGACATTGTCAAGGAAGGCGGCGGCTCGCACTCGGCCCGCTCCATGCGGCTTGCCGGCATCGTCATGGGCAACGCCTCCGACGCGATCATCGAGAAGGGCAAGAAGATCGCCGCCCATGTGCTGGAAACTGCCGAGGACGATATGGCCTTCGCGTCCGGGCGTTTCACGGTCAAAGGCACCGACCGCTCGGTCGGCATCTTCGACGTGGCGAAGGCGGCGGCCAGCGGCAGCAACGCGGCAGTCCCCGAGGATTTACGCGGCCCCCTCGCGGCCACCGCCGACGAGACCATCAAGCAGCTCGGCTTTCCCTACGGCGCGCACGTGTGCGAGGTCGAGATCGACCCGGAGACCGGCACACTCGATATCGTGCGCTACACGTGCGTGGACGACGTGGGCCGCGCGATCAACCCTATGGTGGTCGACGGCCAGACCCACGGCGGCGCCGCGCAAGGCATCGGCCAGGCGCTGTGGGAGTGCTGCACCTACGATGCGCATGGCCAATTGTTGTCGGCGTCATTCATGGATTACGCCATGCCGCGCGCCAACTATCTGCCGTCGTTCACCACCGACATCAGCGAGGTGCTGACTCCGACCAACCGGCTCGGCGTGCGCGGCGCCGGTGAAGGCGGCACCACCGGCTCGCTCGGCGCCGTGGTCAACGCCGTCGTCGATGCACTCGCCGAATTCGGCGTCACCCACATCGAAATGCCGGTGACGCCGGAGCGCATCTGGCGCGCGATCCAATCGGCGAAGACGTGACTGTTTTCCCTCCCCCTTGTGGGGAGGGGCAGGGGTGGGGGTCGGTAGGGCTTCGCTCCGACGTTGAGGAATAATGCCGAACGGGCGTCGACGGCTGCGTACCGCCTCCCGACCCCCCACCCTACCCTCCCCCGCAAGGGGGGAGGGTAGAATCAAAAGGAGCAAACATGCCTGACGTCCTGAGCAAACAAGACGGGCCCATTCTGCGTGTCACTTTGAATCAGCCGGACCGCGGCAACGCCGTATCCGACGGAATGGTGGCGGAGCTGACCGGCATCATCGAAGGCGCGGAAAAAACATCGAGCGTGGTGGTGCTGCGCGGCGCCGGCAAGGATTTCTGCATCGGGCGCGCGCAGATGGGCTCGACGCCAAAGCAGGACCCCGACGCGCTCGAGCGCCGCACGTTCAGCGACGTGGTGTTCAACTGCTATGGCGCGCTGCGCAACGCCAAGGTGCCGGTGATCGCCGTGGTGCAGGGCCGGGCGCTCGGCTTCGGCTGCGCGGTCGCGGCCGCCTGCGACATCACGCTCGCCAGCGATCAGGCCGTGTTTCAGGTCCCGGAAATGGCGCACAACATTCTTCCCACCATGGTGATGTCGTCGTTCGTCGACCGCGTGCCGCGCAAGGCCATCAGCTACCTGGTCTACTCGACCGCCGAGATCAGCCCCGAGCGCGCGCTGAGCTTCGGCATCGTCAGCGACGTGGTGCCCGCGGCCAAGCTCGACGAAGCGGTGGAGACCTTGTGTGCGGCGATTCTCAAGGCGCCACGGCCAGCGATCCTCGGCGTAAAGGAATATGTCAAAACCGCGCCCGACATGGCGGTATTCGGCGCCGTCGAATTCGCCCGCAACCTGCATGCCACGGTGAATTCATCGAGCGAAATGCGGAAGAAACACTGACGCGCGAATCCATAATGTAATGTCGCGTCGAGCAGCCGCCGTGCCGTGGAACCGCCGCATTAACAAATAAGGCGCGTTGGCGCGGATTTTTTCTCGATCAAATTTCCGGCCCGAAGTTCCGGCGGGCCGCGAAGTGGTCACATTTTCATGCGGCCATCGCACTCAGTGGGGTCGTCTGGCTGGCAGACGGCCAAGTACGGGGGAGTAACATGAACTCTGTAAAACCGCGCGTCGCTGTCGACCTCGATAAACCGTCCACCGAGATCGAGGGGAATATCCGCGAACTGGTGCGTCGCGACACCAATTCCATCCGGCAAGTCGACACCGAGAGCGAGATGGCCGCCAATAATCTCAGTTCGCTGTTGCGCCGGGTGTCGGGAAACTCGGCACGCGAAATCGACAATCTGATCGGCGAGCTGCGCATCCTGCGCGACAAGCTGCAGGCCGACAGCGACCGCGTCGAACGCGAGATCGTCGAATACGCCTCGCTGAGCCAATCGGTAATTCAGCTGACGAAGATCATCGCCGACGGCGTCACGCAGGTGAAGAAGGTCCCGGACGCTCCGAGCATCAGCGGATAGCGAAACCGCGCGTCGTCACCGCGAATCAAGCAATCCAGGATTCCCCATCATCCGCTCGTCCCCGCGCAAGCGGGGACCCATTTGTTGGACTCCCGCTTTCGCGGGAAATGAGAGGAGTTGGGCTCGCATCGTCGCGCCACTCATCCGACCGCACGACTTCCGCTCGGTGCCATCCAGGGCGGTTGACTCCGATCCGGCCAATTCGGAACCTACCCGCACAAAACCGAGGGAGGGTCACCGTGACCGTAGAACGGATCGATTATCAGTGCGGCAACGTGACGGGCAAAGGCGCGCTGGTGTGGAATGAGAAGATCGGCGGCAAGCGACCGCTGATGCTGGTCATGACAAACTGGCTCGGCGTTACTGACACCTCCATCAAGCGAGCGCAAAAGATGGCGGGCGACAAATACGTCGCCTTCGTCGGCTGCATGTACGGCGAGGGCAAGACCTGCGAAGGCCC
>JASHVC010000445.1 GCA_030039655.1 Xanthobacteraceae bacterium
TGTTCGGCCGGTGGTGAAGTCGTCCTATCGGGCCAAGAGCTCAACGGCCAAATAGCCGATCAACGTGACGACCGCGGCGTAACCGAAGGTTTCCCAATTGCTGCATGAAACGGGAGCGTCAATGCAAAGTGATGTTCCCCAACCGGTGCTGTAGTTGGCTGCCCAATAGAATACCCCAGCAGCGGCCGCGAGGACGATCCCGATGCATAACAGTAGCGCGCGCACGCTCTGGCCCCTTGGTACTGACTCCAGTCTACCCAGGTTTGCTGCACCGAGTCACTGCGACCGCCGCGCCCGATCTCCGCGACCGAACGGTCAGCGCAGCGCGGGACAAGCGAGCGCGGGTCCCAAACAAAAGCCGCGTCACGTTCACAGGAAACGTGGCGCGGCCTCTTGTTCCTGCACACCGCTTGTCGAGAGCCGGAAGCAGGACACCGAAATAACGGTCGTCTTGCAGACAGGCTGGACCAGTTTTGATTAGAATACTGCGCAAACGTTGCGACAGGGTTGAATCAATCCCCCGACTTTCTTGGTTTATTTTTCCCGTCAGCACCGGCTGACAGCGAAGGGTGGGCGGGGCAAGCAGTGCCAGCCCCACGCCGCGAAACCGCGGCGCTCAATCAATCCTCAGCATCCGGGTTCAGGATGTCGAAAATAAGCGCGCCGGCATGGCTCGGCGTCTTCCGTCAGCTCGCTCCTGCCCTAATCCAATCCGCCATACTAAACACATGCTCGACCGTCGAGGCGCGCTGGTGAAGCTCAACGATGCCGACGGGGCTCGCGCAAATCGGCTCTAATGACGCAGTGCCGCGATAATGGGTGGCTCAAACTGGTGCACGCCGCACCCGCATGCACGCACGTCGGCGGAGAATATCACGACCCCCAGCACGACGAGTCCAACTGCGCAGGCAAGGACGACCCGCTTCATGCCGCGTTCCTTTGGGAAGGTGCCCCGCCGGGCAGCAACCAGTTGCCAGAGAGGGAGGCCACACGGCGGAGCAGTACGGGCGAACGCAGCATCCATACGTGCGCCGGCCGAGCCGTTCTGTGATCGCCGTCACAGGTCAGCCGGGCGCCTGTGACTTACCGTCGCTGTAGGTTTTCAGACGATGAACTTTTTCCGTCTAATTTGCTCAACGGAGCGGACCATTAGATTGGCTTCAAGTCGGTGATAGTGGCAGGGGGGCGCCGCTGCCGGAGCCGCTCCGGCGAGGTTGCCGCCAACCACCAAAAAGAGAGCGGCAAGCACGAGAGCAAAAAACGGCATCGCCAACACGAGTTGGCAAAATCCTAAAAGCCAAGTCCGCGAGTTCATCGGTCGCCTACCTCCCTCAAAGCCGCACTCAGCGTACATGGCGCTAGCCGACGCGGATAGGTTGTAGGCCGGAAAGTCCCCACCTTTCACGCCCAAATGTTGCTGCGGCCGACGCGCCCCGTTTTCCTTAACGCGCTGTCGTCGTTGCTCGCGAGCGAATGCCCCGTAGGTTGTCGCCCGCCACCGTGACATTCGCCACAACAAATGCACGGCGGCCGTGATCCCGTGTTTGAATGCTTCTCCTCGACTCACGGCCCCGCCTTTTGCCTCAATGGCGGGGCTTCTTTCACTCGGCAGCGCTCCAAGAAAAGGCCCCCGGCGCCGTCGAGGGTTCGCCAGGGGCTGGAAGTCTTTGATGATGGTCTGCGCTTGTGGCGGGTGAGTGCCGCAAACGCCACGTTGGTAATGCGATCAATGCGGATGCCAGCTGCAAGTTCCCGGGAAACGACAATCCAGAATGCAAAGGGCTAAACGCCGCTTACAGCAACCTCGCGAATTTTCCCTTATGTTGCCGCGACCACGTCGCCGTTGACACCTATTTCGGAGCGTGTCGCCCACCGCCAAAAAAAAGAGCCCCGGAGGTCGATGGGTGACCTGCCAGGGCCAAGGTCTTCACATGTGAAGCGGGGTGCAGCAGCAATTGCCCCCGCTCAGCGCGCCTATTGCGGTAGGCGTGGTGGGAATCCGTCCGGTCCGATGTTGGTCCGAACGCCCCAGATCCAGTGGCGGTTTCGCGAGCCGAACCTGTCGACGAGAACAACCGGCTCGGCCACGATTCCGAAATAACCGCGGCCGATCCAATACTCTCGAATACGGGATGCGAGCTGCTCCGCGCCGCGTTCGTTAATCGCGGTACGGCCCTCGTGGTCCTCATTTTTCGCGTCGCACGTTCCCTGCTCGCTGGGATGCCGCAAGCGCCAGATGACCACGTCCACGTGGTGCACGCTGAGCGACAATTCCTGTGCGATCTCGTCCGAGTCCAAGCCGCGCAGACAGCGCAAATAGATTTCATGCGCCTGTGTGGCACGTCGCGGAATCCGCCAGCCGTTCTCGTCCAGCTTCATCGGTCGCGCCGCCCCGGGCTAAACATTGCGATTGGACGGGGCTCGCGACGCCGAAAGTTGGGGCCGATAACAGGCAGGATTGCAACCTTGCCCGTCGCCTTTCGCCCAACACGCTCGCTGTTGAGGATGCCCTCACCGTCAAACAGCCAACCAAGGCTCACCCCGAAGTGGCGGGCAAAATTCTTTATTGGCCGGATACTCTTCTGCTTCGCGCCTCGTTCGTAACGGCGATACGTGCGCAGCGTTACCCCACAAACATCCGCCGCCTCTTGCTCTGCCACGTCGAGAACGATGCGCACCACACGCAATCGCTGCCCCTGGTCGCGCCATTGTCGACGCGCTGCCATGACGCAACCCCCGGTCTTTCCACCCACTACACACCGCGTCGTTGCGCGGTGTAAATGAATTTTCTATACACCTTTACCGGCGGCAATGTAAAGACTTTTTAAAGACTTTTGACAGAAGTTTGCCACACATGCCAAAAGAAATGAAAAGCGCACAAGTCAATTTGCGCATTCACCCCAGCCTCAAGGCCGCGGCGGAAAAGGCCGCCGAGGCCGGGCACCGGTCGCTTACAAGCCTGATCGAGAAGCTGCTGGCCGATTACTGCAAAAGAAAAGGATTCTTGAAATAAACGCTGAACCGACAGTTGCGTGGCGCGGCCCGCATCGCGCCGCGGCACGTATTGGCCCTTGGAGGTTGAGGGCTTCGCCGACTAGTTCTTCGGCACTTTCAGATCAGCCGAGAGCCGACCACCGTTTTCGATGATTTCGTACTCGACCAGTTGCCCCTCGGCGAGGGTCGCCAAACCCGCCCGTTCAACGGCGGAAATGTGCACGAAAACATCGGGCGTGGTCACGCTCAGCGCGTCCCGCGGCCGAATGAAGCCAAACCCCTTTTTGGCGTTAAACCACCTCACCGTACCCATGGGCATTGCAGCATGTCCCCTGTGGGCGTTTGTGAATTTAAATAAGAATAGCAGCAATTACTTGCAGACAAAAGACCACCTCACCACTGCGCCAGCCGCAGCGCAGCGGTCGGCACGGCCTTAACTACGCTGCACCGCGAATTTACCGGGCGTTTACCCTAATTCGTAAGCATTGCCCTGCCGTGAAAGAAGGGGCGAATCATGACCGATATCTCGCCACGGGCTTTCATTGTGCTGATCGGATGGGCGATCACGTGCGGTCTCATCATGAATGTGTGGTCCAGAGTTGATCCGGCGACTTTCAATGTCGTCGGCGCGTTCTGGCCTTAGGCGGCAAAGCAGGTTCGCCGCCGGGCTTCTTTCAAGTAGCGTCGTGTTGTCTGCGTCAGGGCGGTGAAAGTACTCACCGCGACGCGTAGGCGGTCGGGTGGGACCTCTCACCCGACTTGCTTATGCGCTTTTGCCAGCAACATTCCATCCGCGAATGCGGTCGCCATAGACCTCGAATCCGGTCGGAGTCACCACGACCGTATCCTCGAGTTTGATGAAGCCACGCTGTGGATGCTTAAGCGTGGTCTCCACCGACACGACCATGCCGGTTTCGAGCGGCCGCTCCGCGTCATAGGCGTCATAGGGAACCGGGCCGGTATTGGTCAGGCGCGGCGCCTCATGGCTCACCAGCCCCATGCCATGCGCCAGAAATTCAATGTGATTGTGCAATTTCGATTTCTGCAACGAAACGTTCGCAGCCGCATAGATTTCCTTGCCGAGCGCGCCAGGCCGTATCGGCTTCATCGAGGCCTGCTCGATGGTTTCAACCTCGGCCAAAAGGTCGATCAGCTCAGCATCCGGCTCGCCGATCACGCCCATGCGGCACACGTCGCCGATATAGCCGTGATAGTTGCCACCGGAATCGAGAGAGAGAACGTCGCCCTTATTCTGCCAGCGCTGGTCGGATGGCGCGCGATTGAGGCTCGGACCGACGGTGATCAGACAATAGTCGAAGGTGAGGCCTCGCGTGGTTTCCTCACGGCGCAACGCTTCGGTCATCTCAGCCTTGGTGGCGCCGGGACCAAATTGCTTGAAGACCGCTTCCATCGAGTCGATGACCGCGTCAGAGGCGATTTTCAGCTTGGCGAGTTCTGCCGGTGTCTTGATGGCGCGCAGGCGCTCAAGGACAAACAACGCATCTACAAGCTCGCTGTGCGAAAATGCCTTGCGTACGACGGCGGTTGAGTCGGCGGGAATAAAGGCGGTCTCGACACCAATGCGCTTTGCGGTCGGCACGATTTTGCGGGCGTAATCGACGGCCTTCTCCATCACGTCGACCGAGCCGGAGCTTTTGGTGTTGATCTCGGCGACCCAGAACGGTTTCACTTCGTTCTGAAATCCTTCCATGCGATGACCGAAGAAACCGGCCTTTTGCGGCTCGCCCTTGGGATAAACAAAAACCGGCAGGTAGCGGCTCAATCCCATGGCGTCCATGGATTCAAAGAAGAACGCGCGATGCCCACCGAGCAGGTACTGCACATTGTGCTTCGACGTCGCCAGCAGAATGTCGATGCCTGCCTCGTCCATCAGCGTGTCGAGCCGCGCGGTGTCAAAGGGGGCAGTGCTTGGTCGCCTGGTGACGTCGAGCATGATTCTATCTCCTGGCAGTCGCGTAAGGCCGGTGCGGAAGGTACCAAACTAGCAAATCGAACCAAGCGAATGAACCGGCTGCGGCCGTGTTGTGCCGCATGATTCCTCCGTATGCGCCTGGCCGCCAAATGAAATACCGAATCTGGCAGGTGGCGGCAGCTGGTCGGCTCTGCGGTCCATGCAGAGCAATGGGCGTGGGCAGGCGTCGCCAGCATAGTTATGCAGAATATACGGCTTTTATGGCTAAATTTACGCAACGGCACTGCAGCATAATGGACTAATGCAATACGCTTTTGGCTTTCGGAATAACGCCCCCACCGCTATACATTGACGGGGCGAAGTGTAAGGAAAAGTCGCGCACAAACGCCACCCGCTTCCAAGGGATGCCTGTGGAGACCGACCCCATCAATGCGGGCCAAAAGCGGCACCGTATCGCCTGGATAGGCGCCCTTTGTGTCGCTGTTGCCATTGCGGGCTTCGGCTACTGGAGCTGGTCAGACGGATCCAGCTCCGCCCGCGCCGCCAAGAAATCCGGCCAAGGAGCCGTGCCGGTCAGCGTCGCGACCGCGTCTCGGCAAGACGTGCCGATCTATCTGACCGGCCTGGGCACCGCGCAGGCCCTGTTTACGGTCGCGATCCACACCCAGGTCGACGGCAAGCTGCAAAGCGTGTTTTTCAAGGAGGGCCAGCGCGTCAAGAAGGGCGACGTGCTGGCTAAAATCGACCCGCG
>JASHVC010000446.1 GCA_030039655.1 Xanthobacteraceae bacterium
CTTGTCGTGACATCGCGCAGCCATTTGGCGTCCGCGCTCGTGCTCCTGTCGGTGGTTCTGAGCGCGATCGGAGTCATCGTCCATATCGATTATCCGTCGGCCTTCACCGAGTGGCTCAGCGCCGGAGGTCGCCTGCTCGCCATCGGCGCCTTGAGTACGGTGATTGCCAAGGCGATCTTCGGACCTGGACGGGTGACCATGCACCGGGTCCAGGGCGCTATCGTACTCTACTTCAATTTCGGCTTATTCTTCTTCACCCTTTATCAGCTCCTGCATATCCTGGTCGCCGACTCCTTCACGGGCTTACCGCCGACCGGGACAGAATATGGTTCCGGGGCGTCGCTGCTTTATTTCAGCTTCAGCACGCTGACCACTGCCGGATTTGGCGACATCAAGCCGGTTTATCCGATCGCGCGAAATCTTGCGAACCTGGAAGCGGTTATCGGCGCGCTCTTTCCCGCGACGTTGTTGGCGCGGCTCGTCACACTCGAGATCGAGCACAGCAAGAATGCGAAGGGCAATTGACGCGGGTGATGAACCTGCACGCGCAGCCTTACTGCTGCCGTGTGCCGCCGCCGAGCAGGCCGCGGACATTCTCGATCTCGCGCGCCCATTGATCGCTGCGCGCGACGAACAGCTCCCGCAGCCGCTGCGCGGCTTCCGGATAGCTGTCGAGAATTTTCAGGAACGTCGAACGCGAAACGCGCAGCACCGTGGACGCCTCGCACGCCGTGGCGGTCGCCGGTCGCGTGGTTTGCGCCAGCAGCGCCGCCTCGCCGAGCAGTGTCCCGGGCCCGGCAACGATCTCATCGCCACGTTCGGGTTTCAAACTGAATGAGCCCTGCTGAATGATATAGGCGCCGTCGGCGGCCTCACCGGCCGTGAAGAGCACTTCACCCGGCTGTACGGCGTGGGTTTCGGCTGCGATCGCAAGGCTGCGCAACGCCCCCCCGCTGAGCCGGCGGAAGAACGGCACTTGCTCGAGAAATGCGATTTCGTCCTCAATAGTCATGAGGGCCGCAGTTACGGCACAAGCTTGTAGCCGCCGGCTTCCGTAACCAGGATGGCGGGTGCGGCGGCGTCCTTCTCGATCTTCTGACGCAAACGATAGATGTGCGTCTCGAGCGTGTGCGTGGTCACTCCGGAATTGTAGCCCCAGACCTCTTGCAGCAAAGTCTCACGCGACACCGGCCGCTGCCCGGCGCGATAGAGGTAACGCAAGATCGATGTTTCCTTCTCGGTCAACCGAACCTTGTTGCCCTTGGGATTGAGCAACAACTTCGAGCTCGGCCGGAACGTGTAGGGACCGATGGTGAAGATCGCGTCCTCGCTCGCCTCGTGTTGGCGAAGTTGCGCGCGAATCCGAGCGAGCAGCACCGCGAAGCGAAAAGGTTTTGTGACGTAATCATTGGCGCCGGACTCGAGACCCAGAATCGTGTCGGAATCGGTATCGTGGCCCGTGAGCATGATGATCGGCGCCTTGAAGCCATTTTTGCGCAAAATGCGCACCGCTTCGCGGCCGTCGAGGTCCGGCAGGCCGACATCCATGATAACAAGATCGATCTGGCCAGCCTTAGCGGCTTGAACGCCCTTGCTGCCGTTGTCGACCGCCATGGCCTCGAACTCTTCATGCAGCGAAAGTTGCTCGGTCAGCGCCTCGCGCAGTTCAGAGTCGTCCTCGACGATAAGAATTTTACGCGTATTGGGCATCAACCCGACCCCGCAGCCGCCCGGACGACGTCAGCAACACGGCTCGCGTCGAATGGCCGCGATTTTGCCGCATCGCTGGGCGCGAAGTAGAACATTCGCAGGCAAAAGAGCAAGGGCAGATGGGCCATCGGGCCGGTCGGGGCGAGCGACGGACCTCGTCGGAGTTATCCATGTCCCGCCGTATCGGCGCTGCCGAGGTGTAGTGCGAGGACCCATCCGACCGAGGCTACAACCGTTAGCTGCTGTGATCGGCCACTGAACCAGACGACCACCGGCGTGGGGCCGCTTCTCGCCCTTCCCAAACATCCGGCCTAAGATGAGAATCTTAATTCATTCCTAGGCGAGCAACTACGCTCGGGAAGTCCGCACTCCAAAGATCGCCGTACCGACCCGCACATGGGTGGCACCGAACGCGATCGCGGTTTCGAAGTCGGCGCTCATGCCCATGGAAAGCAATCGCAGTCCATTGCGGTGGGCGATCTGTGCCGTGAGCGCAAAATGCGGTGCCGGCACTTCATCAAACGGCGGGATGCACATGAGCCCCGCAACGGAGAGGCCATAGCGGTCTTGGCACGCAGCCAGAAAGCTGTCGGCGTCTTGGGGCAGGACGCCCGACTTTTGCGTCTCGGCACCTGTATTGATTTCGACGAAAAGCAGCGGGCGACGCGCCTGTTTGGCGATCTCCTTGGCGAGCGCCTCCGCGAGGCTTGCGCGATCGACCGAATGGATCGCATCGAACAGCGCCACCGCGTCCTTGGCCTTGTTCGATTGTAGCGAACCCACGAGGTGCAGTTCGAGCTCCTCATGACGCGCCATGAGCGGCGGCCACTTGGCCTTGGCCTCCTGCACGCGATTTTCACCAAAGATGCGCTGACCTGCCGCTATCACCGGCTCGATCGCCTCGGCGCCAAAAGCCTTTGAGATCGCCACGAGCGTAACACTCGCCGGGTCGCGGCCGGCATCGCGGCAGGCCTGCGCGATCTCCTGGCGGACCGCGCTGAGGCCGGAGGGGCGATTTATGGTTTTCATTTGGTCAACTCTCTACCGCACAATTTCAAATTGTGTGGAACCGGCGAAAGTCATTTTTACGCTTGTGCGGTAGCGTGTGGAACCGGGACAGAGGGTGCATGATGCCGAGCGATCAGGCAAAGACCACCAAGCCGTCGATGCGAAAGCGTATTCTAAGCGTACGCGCGCGCTTGATGGTCCTTGCGCTTGTGGCCATGGCGCCGCTTATGTTCGAGCGCGTCCGTGCACTTGAAGCCGCTCGCGCCGAACGCACCGACCGCGCCAACGCCGAGGTGATCGATCTGGCGCGGCGTGGCGCCGACGCCCAGCAGGAGATCATTTACTCGGTTCGCGCGCTGCTGCAGATCGTGGCGCGCGTCTATGATCGGATACCGTCTGAGCAGAACGACTGCGACCAGTATCTGACCGATCTGGCGAACAATATTCCGTGGATCCGCGGGCTCTCCATCGCCGGCACGGACGGCCGAATTCGCTGCTCGACGACGCCGCGGGCGATCGGAATGAGCGTATCCGACCGCGCTCATTTTCAGAAGGCAATGCAGTTCCACGATTTCGCCTTGAGCGATTACGTGATCGGCCAAATTCACCAAGCCCCGAGCCTGTTGGCTGGTTTTCCGGTTCTCGCTGAGGACGGTTCGGTCTCCGCAGTTGTCCTCGGCGTGATCAACATGGAATGGCTCAGCAAGCTGATTACGACCGCCACGCAGCGATCCGGAGCTTCGGTCCTGCTCATCGACGGCAGCGGAACGTTGATCGCCGCTTCGGCCGGCGAAGAAAATCTTATCGGCAGGCGTTTTGCCGACCGAACCTTCGTGCGCGACATACTTGCACGCGATGAAGGCACTTCGACGGCCGCAGGCCTCGACGGCGTGCAGCGCATCTTTGCTTATGTGCACGTGCCATGGACGCAAGCGCGCCTTGCGGTCGGCCTCGCCGAAAACGCGGTACATGACGGGATCGACCGTCAGATCGGCATCGCCTATCTTCAGCTTGGTCTGATCGGCATCTTCGTTCTTATCGTTACCTGGTTGGGCGGTGAGCGCCTCATCGTGCAGCCGATTCGCGCTCTTGTGAGCATGGTCGCGCGCTTTGGCCGCGGCGATCTGCATGTCCGGGCGACCGAACAGACCTGGGTCTCCGAGTTCGAACCGTTGGCCGCGGCATTTGACGACATGGCGAACAAGCTCGCCACCCGCGAAGAAGAACTGCGCATCGCCAACGAACATCTCGAGGAGCTGGCGAGCCTCGACGGCCTCACCGGCCTCGCCAATCGCCGCGGCTTCGACCGCGAACTCGAGGGCGCGTGGAAACGCGCCGCCGAAAGCCGCCAGCCGATCGCCCTAATGATGATCGATATCGATCATTTCAAGCTTTACAACGATCGCTACGGCCACGTCGCCGGCGACACTTGCCTGCGCGCCGTGGGCGAGACGCTGTCGCTCGTCACGTTGGAAGAAGCCGTACTGGTCGCGCGTTATGGCGGCGAAGAATTCGCCCTGTTGCTGCCAGGTCTCGATTTGGCGCGCGCGGCCGAGCTTGCCGAGGAAGCGCGCAAGTCAATCGAAGATCTGCTGATCACCCATGCCGAGGCGCCCTGCGGCGTCGTCACCATCAGCATCGGCGTGGAGTCCCTGATACCTGAAAAAGGGCGGGCTGCCGCCAACCTCGTCGAAGCCGCCGACAATGCGCTTTACGCGGCCAAGCGCGGCGGCCGCAATAAGGTGGTGGCGCGCGGTCCGGTCCTACTCAGTATGGCGTCCTGATTAGGCAATCAGGATTTCCGCTTCTTTCTCTTCCGTGAAGCTGGCTCGCGCTTTTTCTCCGGCGCCCAGATCATGCCTTCCAGTTTCATGCCGTCCGGATCGGCAAAATACACCGCATAATAGTTCTCGCCGTAATACTCGCCGGGCGGATCGATTATCGTCAGGCCGCTCTTTTCCAAAAAAGCGCCGAGCTCGTCGACGTCCTTGCGGCTTGAAAGCTCGAACGCGTAGTGATGGAAGCCGATGTCGCCCTTGCGGTACTTCCGCTTTCGGCCTTCCGCATCGGCGGCAGCGATCCAAAACAACGTCTTGCCGTTGCTCCAGCCCGCCATATCGGCGTAGTCGTACTTCAGCTTGAATCCGAGAAAGTGCAGTAGCTTCCCGTAAAACTCCTTCGAGCGCGCGAAATCGCCGACGCTCAGGACCAAATGATCGATGCCGACGACGGAGGCCATAAAGCCTTCCCTACCGCTTAAGTCTCACCGCTTGCCTTGACCCATCCGCCCGCCCAAAATGCCGGACCTTGTAGCGGGCCCTCAGCCTTCGCCTCCCGGCGAGGCGACAGCCGAGAGAAGAACGTCATGCCGCGGACTTTGTTCGACAAGATCTGGGATTTCCATCTGGTCGGACAACGCAGTGACGGCCGCGATCTTATTTATATCGATCGTCACGTCCTGCACGAACTGCACGCGCACCATGCGTTCACCCACATGGAGAAGGAACATCGAGCGGTCCACAGACCCGACCTCACTTTCGCGGTCCAGGATCACACGGTCGCCACCAAGCCCGGCCGCAATGACGAGACCAACCCTTCGGGAAGCGCGTTTCTCAAGTCGATGCGCGAAGGCACGCGCCGGAATGGCATAAGACTCTTCGACATCGACGATCCCCAACAAGGCATTTCCCACGTCGTGGCGCCGGAAGTCGGAATGGTGCTGCCCGGCGCGACCCACGCGGTTCCTGACAGCCACGCCAGCACCGTCGGCGGCGTCGGCGCGCTGGCGTTCGGCTGCGGCGCCAGCGAAATGACCCACATTCTCATCACGCAAGTGATGGCGCTCAAGCGGCCGAAGCGCATGCGGGCGCGGCTCGACGGGCGGCTGTTGGCCCACGTGAGCGCTAAGGATGTGGCGCTACGGCTCATCGCCGAACTCGGGGTCGCGGGCGCGCGCGGACATGTGGTCGAGTATGCGGGCACAGCGATTGGCGCTATGCCGATCGAACAGCGCATGACCCTGTGTAATCTCAACATCGAGATGGGCGGCCGCTCGGGTTTCGTTGCGCCGGACGACAAGACTTTCGCCTGGTTGCACGGTCGTCCTTATGCGCCGAAAGATGCGATGTGGGATTGCGCGCTCGCGCACTGGCGCATGCTGGCCACCGACCTCGAAGCCCAGTTCGACCGCGAGGTCACGCTGGATTGCAGCGCGCTGGAGCCGCAAATCACCTGGGGCACCGACCCGAGCCAGGTGGTTGGCATTTCGGGCCGCGTTCCCGAACCGGCGGCAATCGTTCCAACTCGCCGCGCCGCAGCCGAAAGCGCATTCGCCTACATGGGACTGCAGCCAGGGACAGCGCTCAATGGGCTGCCGATCAATCGCGTCTTCATCGGCTCATGCACAAACAGCCGGCTGCCCGATCTCAAGGTAGCGGCTGCGGTGGTGCGCGGACGGCGCGTCGCTGACGGCGTTGCCGCCATGGTGGTACCGGGCTCCACGAGCGTGAAGCGCGAGGCGGAGGCGGCGGGACTGGACCGCGTGTTCCGCGACGCCGGTTTCTTCTGGGGCGAATCCGGTTGCTCCATGTGTGCCGGCGGCAATGGCGACCGCGGCGCGCCGGGCGAGCGCTGCGTCTCCACCACCAATCGCAATTTCGAAAATCGCCAGGGACCCAAGGTCCGTACGCATCTGGCGAGTCCGGCAACGGCCGCGGCCAGCGCGATTGCTGGGCGCATTGCCGACGTGCGCCAACTGCTGTCGGGGGCCGCCTGATGCAGGCGTTCAGCAACCACACGGCCATCGCGGCGCCGCTGCTCAAGGACGACATCAACACCGACCAGATCGCTCCAGTTCTGCATTCGCGCGACCTCAAGGAAGACTACAAAGCGATGCTGTTTTATCGCACGCGCCGGCGTGAGGACGGCAGCCAGAACCCCGATTTCGTTCTCAACAAACCGCAGTTCCGCAATGCTGGCATCCTGGTGACGGGGAATAATTTCGGCGCCGGCTCCTCGCGCGAAACGGCGGTGTGGAGCATGCTGGCCAACAACATCCGCGTCATCATCGCCAAGAGCTTTGCCGACATCTATCGCGAGAACTGCCTGCAGAACGGCTTACTGCCGATCGTGCTCGAGCCGGCTGCGGCCGATGCGTTCGCGGCGCGCGTGATGACAGTCAATGGCACGGCGCCGTTTATCGTCGATCTGGTCAGCCAACGCATCAGCGGGCCGGGCGGCGCCGACGTGGCTTTCGACATCACCGCCGCCGACCGCACGCGCTTGCTTGAAGGACTCGACGATATCGGGCTAACGCTCAAGCACATGAAGGAGATCGTTAGTTGGGAGCAGCGCGCCGCAGCGGCTCAGCCGTGGCTGCAGACCGCAAAGGACAGCCGCTAACGCAAAGGGAGTCGCGCGATGAGCGTGAGAAAGAAATTCAAGGCGATCATGTCGGGCAAGCGCCTGGTTCTCATGCCCGGCGCCTACGACGCGCTTTCAGCCCGCAT
>JASHVC010000447.1 GCA_030039655.1 Xanthobacteraceae bacterium
CCGCGCCGTCACCGAGGACCGAATTCTGCTTGCGCAGTTGCCCGGATATCCAGGCTACGCCGCGCGGGTGCGCTGGCGGATCATCCCGGGGATTTGGTGAGGCGCGAGCGGGATCGGCGGCGCAAGGCTAAAACTCAATCTCGGATGCTCGATTCGCATAAGACATATTATGGAACATCTCCGGATATCCCATCAAAGCCGGGCTCTACGTGCGGCGGCAGCTTCGACTTAAGCACCTCGTAGTCGAGGTCGGCGTGCAGATTAGTCAGGATGGCGCGGCGCGGCTTAATGCGCTCGATCCAGACCAGTGCATCATCGACGGAGAAGTGGCTGGGGTGCGGCCGATAGCGCAGCGCGTCTACGATCCAGATATCGAGGCCGGCCAAAGCGGCAGCGCTCTCGGGGGGCATAGTGCTCAGATCGCACGAATAGGCCAGGTTGCCGAAGCGAAAGCCGTAGGACGCGATATCGCCGTGAGCTTGCAGCAGGGGTAGTGCCGTTATGGTGCCGCCCTGCCCGCCGATCGCCAGCCGCTGGCCGGCCGTCAGGCGGTGCTCGCGCACAATCGGCGGATACTCGCTGCCGGGCGGTGACTCGAAGCAATAGCCGAAGCGCTGGTGCATCATCTTCGAGGTGGCTTCGTCGAGATAGACGTCGACCGGCTGCCGATTCTTGATAAACAGCGAGCGCAAATCGTCGATGCCGTGGGTATGGTCCGCATGCTCGTGAGTGTAGAGAACGCCGTCGAGACGATCGACGTCGGCGTCCAACAATTGCTCGCGCAGATCGGGCGAGGTGTCGACGAGCACACGCGTCACGCCGGCGGCCTCGTGGCGTTCGACCAAAAGCGAAGTCCGCCGGCGCCGGTTTTTGGGATTCCCCGGATCGCAGGCGCCCCAGCCCAAGGCCGGGCGTGGCACGCCAGCAGACGATCCGCACCCCAAAATCGTAAATTTCAACGTCATGCCGCTGCCGCCGCTGGGCGCGGCACTTTGGCGAACAGACGGAAGAAGTTGTCCGTCGTCTGGCGTGCGATCGTATCGAACGAAACGCCGCGCGCCTCAGCCAGCGTGTTCGCGGTCTCGATCACGTAAGCCGGCTCGTTGCGCTTGCCGCGATAGCGGCCGGGGGCGAGATATGGCGCATCGGTTTCGACCAGGATTCGGTCCGCCGGCAGTTCCGCCGCGATGGCGCGCAGCTCAGTCGAATTCTTGAACGTCAGGATGCCCGTGAACGAGATGAACAGCCCGAGGGCAATCGCGCGGCGGGCGAGGTCTGGGCCGCCCGTAAAGCAGTGCAGCACAGCCGGGAAGGCGCCCTTCCCGGTTTCTTCCTCAAGAATACGCGCGGTGTCGTCGTCGGCTTCACGGGTGTGAATAACAAGCGGCAGCTTGGTCTCGCGCGCGGCGGCAATGTGGTTGCGAAAGCCGCGCTCCTGCGCATCTCGCGGCGAATTATCGTAGTGGTAATCGAGACCCGCTTCGCCGAGCGCCACGACCTTTGCGTTGCGCGTGAGCGCGACGAGGTCGACCGTGGTTACATCCAGCTCCTCGTGGGCGTAGTGCGGATGTGTGCCCACCGAGCAGTACACGTCGGGAAATCGCTCGGCGATCGCCAACACCGCGTCGTGACGGCGCACGCGCGTGCAGATCGTCACCATGCGCTCGATGCCGGCGGCGCGAGCGCGCGCCACCACGGCATCAAGCTCTGTCGAGAAATCGGGAAAATCGAGATGGCAATGACTGTCGATCAGCATTTTTCTTATTCAGCCGCCTTCCCTTCCGGCTCCAGGTAGCGCGGAAAGACCGGCGCGGGCGCCGGAAGCTTGGCGCCGCTGGCGATGCGGTGTTTGCCGCCAAGGAAGGCGAACGTCCGCTCGCTCTCTGGCACCCCAAGAAGGTCGAGCAACTTCGCCACGGACTCCGGCATGAAGGGCAACGCCAGAATCGCGACCTGCCGCAGGACCTCGGCCGTCACGTAGAGAATCGTGCCTTGCCGCTGCGGATCGGTCTTGGCCAGCGCCCACGGCGCTTCGCCGGCGAAATAGCGATTGGCCTCGGCAACGACCGCCCAGGTCGCGTTGAGGACTTGGTTCAGCTGTTGTGTGACCATGACGTCTCGCGCCTTACCAATAAGTGCATCGGCGGCGCCCAGGATCGCCTGATCGTTCGGACTGAATGCTCCCGGCTTCGGCAGCAAGCCGCCGAAGTTCCGCGCCACTATGGACAGCGAGCGTTGTGCGAGGTTGCCGAGATCGTTGGCTAGGTCGGCATTGATCCTCGCCACGATGGCCTCATGGCTGTAATTGCCATCCTGGCCAAACTGGACCTCACGCAGCACGAAATAGCGGAATTGGTCGACCCCGTAGGCATCTACCAGAGCAAACGGATCGATCACGTTGCCCACGGATTTCGACATCTTCTCCCCGCGATTGAACAAGAACCCGTGGGAAAAAATGCGCCGCGGCACCTCAATGCCGGCCGACATGAGGAAGGCCGGCCAGTACACCGCGTGAAAGCGCACGATGTCCTTGCCGATAACGTGCAAGTTCGCGGGCCAGTATTTGCGAAATTTCTCAGACTTCGTATCGGGATAGCCAACGGCCGTAATGTAATTTGTGAGGGCATCGACCCACACGTACATGACGTGCTTGGGGTTGCCGGGTACTGACACGCCCCAATCGAATGTGGTCCGCGAGATGGAAAGGTCCTTCAGGCCGCCGCGCACGAAGCTCGCAACCTCGTTCATGCGCTCCTTGGGCAGCACGAAATCCGGGTGATCGCTGTACAGCTTGAGCAGTTTTTCTGCGAAAGCGGATAAGCGGAAAAAGTAGCTCTCCTCCTCGACCCATTCGACCGGTGTGCCCTGCGGACCCAGGCGCTGGCCCTTGTCGTCGACGCGCGTCTCGCTCTCGTCGTAATAGGCCTCGTCGCGCACGGAATACCAACCGGCATATCTGTCGAGGTAGATATCGCCGGCCTCCTCCATGCGTTTCCAAATCGCTTCGGAGGAACGGTGATGCCGGGGCTCGGTGGTGCGGATGAATTCGTCGTTCGAGCAATTGAGCTTTTTCACCATGGCCTGGAAGCGCGGCACGTTGCGCTCGACCAATTCGCTCGGCTTCAGTTTCTCCCTGCCCGCCGTCTGC
>JASHVC010000448.1 GCA_030039655.1 Xanthobacteraceae bacterium
CCCGCCCCGGAGGAAGCCCATGAACCGCCCTGCCCAAGGATTTCCGCCCATCCTCGACCACCGTGGCGCGCCGCACGTGCGCCGGTTCGACGCGCAACGATGGCTCATCGACAACATCATCCGCGCCAATGGCATCGACTGGGACCAGCCGCGCTCGCTCTATATCCACGCCCCGTGCGGGATCGAGGCCAACGCTGATTTTGCTGGCATCCGCGAGCGCGTGAAGAAAATGGCTGATATCGGCCCGGCCTTCGCGGCCGTCGCGCGCCGCCGCGAGGCCAAGGCTAACGCGGCCGCGCAGGTGGATCGCAAAATTACCGCTCGCGACAATTTCTTTATGGCTGCGGTGCATTGGGGCGCGGCGCAATGGCCATACGATGAGAACGACGAGACCAACGTCGCCTACAACAACAAGAAGCGCGAATGTTATGCCAAATACGCGGCGCTTTCCGATCATCACGTCGAAGCGGTCTGGATACCGTTCAAGGACAAAGCAATCCCTGGCTGGCTGCATCTGCCGCCGGGCTATACGGGCGGGCGTCTGCCGGTGGTGATCTCCGTTCCGGGCATGGACAGCTACAAAGAAATCCAGGTTGCACTTTACGGCGACAAATTTCTCAACCGCGGCATGGCGGTGCTGGCGATCGACGGTCCTGGCCAATACGAAGCGCCGATGATTGGACTTTATTTCTCCATGGAGAACTGGATGGCCGCCGGGCCGGTGCTGGTCGATTGGATCGCCGCGCGCAGCGAGCTCGATGCCACGCGCATCGGCGTCTCGGGGACGAGCTTCGGCTCGCTGTTCGGCACCGTGCTCACCGCCAACGAGCCACGCATCAGGGCGTGCGCGGTGATGTCGGTGTGTCACGAGCCGGGCTGTCACACGATTTTCCAGGAAGCCTCGCCGACCTTCAAAAAACGTTTCATGTACATGTCGGGCATTACCGACGAAGACGAGTTCGACGAATTTCGTAAAACGATTACATGGGAAGGACACGCTGAGAAAATCCGCGCGCCCTATCTGTGCGTCGCTGGCGAAGCCGAGGAGCTGAGCCCCCTGGAATATTCCGACAACCTGATGGCGGCCCTCAAGGGCCCGAAGCAGATGGTAGTCTATCAGGAATCGCGTCACTCGGTCGGCAATGTCCCGGCGGCCAATCTCGGTCCGTTCCCGCCGATCCTGGTGGCGGATTGGCTCGCCGACCGCCTCGCCGGTAAGTCTTTTGTTAGCGAGCGCTGGTACGTTGCCGGCTCGGGTGAGATCAGCAAGACGCCGTATTGACCCGTAGCCCGGATGGAGCGGAGCGAAATCCGAGAGCAAACAAAGCACTGGAATCGCTCTTCCCGGATTATGCTCCGCTCCATCCGGGCTACAAATTAGCCGACCCTTACGATCTGCTTGCCGAAGTTCTTGCCGTGCATGAGGCGGAGAAAGGCCTCGGGCATGCGCTCGAAACCGTCGAGCACGTCTTCCTTGAAGCGAAGCTTTCCGGCCTGCTGCCAAGCGGCGAGATGCTTCAGAGCCTCGTTTCGCCGGTGCCACCAGTCAAACACCAGAAATCCGTGGATACTCGCGCGGGTCACGATCAAATGCCCCATGAACCGTTCGCCGATGTCGGGCTTGCCGAACTGGCTGGCGAGAGCCACGCGGCCGCAAATGACGACGCGTGCACTAATGCTGAGATTTTTCATCACTGCGTCGTGGATCGGGCCGGCGGTGTTGTCGAAGAACACGTCGACGCCTTGCGGGCATGCTTGTTTGATTGCGGCCGTGAGGTCGGCGGTTTTTTTGTAGTTGATGAGCGCGTCGTAACCGATCTCGCGGCACCATTGCAGCTTATCGTCGTCGCCAGCGACGGCCACCGCGCGGCACCCGGCGAGCTTGGCGATCTGGCCGACAAGCTGTCCGACCGCGCCTGACGCCGCGGAGACCACGACCGTGTCGCCCGGCCGCGGACGGCCAACATCGAGCAGGCCGAAATAGGCGGTAATGCCCGGCATGCCGAGCCACGACAGCGAGCTCTCGATCGGCGCGAGCTTGGCGTCGATCTTGTTGACGCCAGCGGGACCAGAGACATCCGGTGTGAGCACCGACCATTCCTGCCAGCCGAAGCTCATGGACTCCGCGATATCGCCGATTTTCCAGCGCGGATGATTGGACGCCACAACCTCGCCGACGCCGCCGCCCTGCATGATCTCGCCGAGGCCGACACCCTTGGTGTAACCCTGCGTGGGGCTCATGCGCCCGCGCATGTAGGGGTCGACCGAAAGCCATTTCGCCTTGACGAGAATCTGGCCGGGCCCCGCATCGGGCACTGGCTGCGTGGCCATCGACCAGTTTTCCAGCGTCGGCATGCCCTCGGGATAGCTGGCCAGAAGCCATCGCCGATTCATGACCTTTTGCATCGCGTTCTCCGGGCTCACGAGGAGCGCCGCAGCAATGTGCTGCGGCGGTGTTCATGATCCCGGATGTCTTAGCGGCCGTCGAGTCCCGGCTCCCCAGAAAGTGAGGGGCGAGTCATCACGTCGACTTGCGCCAAGGTACCAGCATCGACACCCGCTGCTTGTAGGCGCGATATTGGTCGCCGAATATACCGATCAGGTCGTGTTCTTCGAGCTGGATGCCGACCAGGATGTAGGCCGTGGTCACCGCGGCAAACAGCAGATGCCCGGCCGTCATGGTCGGCGCCGCCCAGAACGCGATGATGAAGCCGAGATAAATCGGGTGACGCACGAAGTGATAGAACAGCGGGGTGCGAAACCGCACCGCCGGCATCGGGCGGCCGGTGAAATTGTTGGCGACCTGATGCAATCCGAACAGTTCGAAATGGTTGATCAGGAATGTCGAGGTCAGCACGATGAACCAGCCGATGAACGAAAGGATCGTGATCGCCAGCGCGATGCTCGGATCAGTGATTTGCCAGACGACCGCGGGCATCGGCCGCCACTGCCAAAGCAGGAGCGCCAGCGCCAGGCTCGCGGCCAGCACGTAGGTGGCGCGTTCGACCGAGACCGGCACGAATTGCGTCCACCATCGCTTGAAGGCTGGGCGCGCCATGACGCTGTGCTGGATGGCGAACACCGACATCAACACAAGATTGATGATGAGAGCCTGCGGCCACGGCGCGGCTGGTCCGGCATCGATGGTCTGCGGCACCACGAGGTCTTCGACGAAGCCGATGGCGTAGAGGAAGGTAATGAAGAATATCAGGTAAGACACTAGGCCGTAGAGAAGGGCAAGAAGCCGGCCGAGGAAGCTCCCTTGGCGGTGCTGAGTCTGCTGCGTGAAGGCGTGGGTTTGAGTCATGGCTAACTCCGATTCACTTAGGGTTTACTGCGGTCCGCCGTGGCCCTCGATGGGCAGGCGGGGCTGGCGGAGCGGTAGCCGTCGCGGGCCTTGTTTCCTCTGCGAAACCGGGGGAGTCTGCCAGGGTTGAGACTGCATGACTTTGCGCAGTCCTTGATTTGTCATTGAGGCCGGCTTGATTATTCCGTGAGGCCGGCGATGCGGGCCTGCCTGTGGGCGACAAAGTGCTGTTTGTCTTTTCCGAGCATACCCTCGACCCCGAGCGGCGGGAACTGCGCCGGGGACCGGAGGCCATTGCGGTCGAGCCGCAGGTTTTCGACCTGCTGCTCTATCTCGTGCGCAACCGCGAGCGCGTGGTCAGCAAGGATGATCTCATCGGTGCGGTGTGGGGCGGCCGGGTTGTGTCGGACTCGACCTTGACCAGCCGGATCAATGCGGCCCGCAAGGCGGTTGGCGACAGCGGCGAAGAGCAGAAACTGATCCGCACTGTCGCGCGCAAGGGCCTGCGCTTCGTCGGCGCGGTGCAGATTCAAGCAGACGGAGCGGTACCGGCCCATGCCGGCCGCCCGCGCTCGGATGAGACGCACGAGGCGTCGCGCCCGGCTTTGCCGCTTCCGGATCGTCCCGCCATCGCGGTGCTGCCGTTCTCCAACATGACCGGCGATCCAACGCAGGATTATTTCTCCGACGGCATCAGCGAAGACCTGATCACCGCGCTCTCCAAGCTGCGCTGGTTTTTCGTCATCGCTCGCAACTCCTCGTTCATCTACAAGGACAAGGCCGTCCACATGAAGCAGATCGCCGCCGAACTCGGCGTCGGCTATGTGGTCGAGGGCAGCGTGCGCAAGTCCGCCGAGCGTGTGCGTATCACCGCGCAGCTCAACGACGTCGCCACCGGCAGCCATGTCTGGGCGGAACGCTACGACCGCGACCTCGCCGATGTGTTCGCGGTTCAGGACGAAATTACCGAGGCGATCGTCGCCGCCATCGTGCCGCAGATTTACGCGGCGGAGAATTTTCGCGCCCGCCGCAAGCCGCCGGACAGTATGGATGCCTGGGATTTGGTGATGCGGGCCATGTCGCACTACTGGCGGGTCACACGGCAAGACAATGTGGTGGCGCAGGCGCTGTTGGAGAAGGCGACCGCGATCGATCCGAGCTACGGACAGGCGCTGGGCGTCCTTGCCGCCAGCCAGACGTTCAGCGCCCATATGGGCTGGGCCGACATGGCGACGGCGGCGCCGATCGCCGAGCGTGCGGCGCACGCCGCGATCCTCGCCGACGGTGAGGATCCGTGGGCGCACTTCGCGCTTGGCTGCGTGCATCTGTTCGCCCGCCGTTTCGATGATTCGCTCGCCGAGTTCGAGTTGGCGCTTCGGCTCAATCCGAACTTCTCGCTGGCGCAGGGCTATTACGGCCTCACTCTCGCCTATTGCCGACGCTGGCAGGAGGCACACCTGGCCGCGCAACGTGCCATTCGGCTGAGTCCGCGCGATCCGCATTCGGCGGTCTACCACGGCATCGCGTCCTATGCGCAATTTGTCGGGCACAACTACGAAGAGGCGATGCGTCTTGCGCGCGAAGGCATCCGCCAGCGTGCCGATTTCGTCGGCGCGCATCGCGTTTTGACCGCGGCCGCAGGAATGGCCGGCCAGCTCGAAATCGCCAAGGCGGCTTTGCAGGAGTTGCGCCGCGCACAGCCGAACGTTTCGCTCGCCTGGATCGCCAAGGAAATGCCGATCCGGGAGGAGTCGGAACGGGCGCACTATCTCGAGGGATTTCGTCGCGCCGGGTTGGTGTAACGCCAGAGCGCTTGGCAGCAGCCCATTCGCCTTTCCGCATGGATGGTATATCACCGCGCGGCACTTGCTCGCCCGGATGGTCAAATCATGGACGTCTTTGAAGCTGTCGATTCCCGCATCGCCTGCCGGTGGTTTCTCGACACACCAGTCGACGAGAAAATCGTGCGCGATTTGATTGAGCGCGCGGCGCGCGCGGCGTCGGGCGGCAATCTGCAGTCCTGGCAAATCTATGCGCTGGCCGGTGCGCCGCTGGCGGAGCTGAAGGCGCAGGTCGCCGCGCACATTGCCAATCACGATCCGCGCCACGACGACGCGGAATATCCGATCTACCCTGCGACCATGTGGGAGCCCTACAAGACGCGCCGCGAAGAGCACGGCATCCAGCTCTACGGCGCACTCGACATAGCCCGCGACGACGCGGTGGGGCGGCTTGCGCAATACAAACGCAACTTCGAATTCTTCAATGCGCCGGTGGCACTGTTCATCGGCATCGATCGCAAGCTCGGCCCCGGCCAGTGGGCCGACCTCGGCGGTTACATCCATGCGTTGATGTTTCTCGCGCGTGCCTGCGGTCTCGACACCTGCCCGCAGGAATCATGGGCGCGCATGCACAAGATCGTTCGCGCGTTCGTGAAAATGCCACCGGAGCAAATGTTGTTCTGCGCTGTCGCGATCGGCTACGGCGACCATGCGCATCCGGCCAATTCGTTCCGGTCCCCGCGAGCCCCGCTTGCGGACTTCTGCACTTTTCTGGGCTTCGAGTAGGTCTGCACCGACGCCTTGAACCCGTCAATTTACGCATTAGCTTCAATGTGATAGGGTCAGGCGAAATCTCGCAGGAGAGCCGCGATGGGCCTCGAAGCTTTGGGATATGTCGGCATCCGCAGCAACAAGCTCGAGGATTGGGCGGCGTACGCCACGCATTTCCTCGGCATGCAGCTGGTCGACCAAAGCCGCGGCACGCTCGCGTTGCGCATGGACGACCGCAAGCAGCGGGTGATCATCAACACCGGCGAAGACGAGGGCCCCTCTTTCTACGGCTGGGAAGTCGCCGATGCCGCCGCACTCGACGTGCTCGCGGCGCACCTGGAGAAAAACGGCGTAAAGGTCGCGCACGGTTCGCGGGCGCTGGCCGACGAACGCCGCGTCAAGGATCTGATCGTGTTCTCCGATCCGATCGGCAACCGGCTCGAGGCATTCCACGGCGCCGAGATTGCGAGCGATCCGTTCAAGCCAGGGCGTTCGATCTCCGGCTACCGTACTGGCCCTCTCGGCATGGGGCACGCGGTGCTCACGGCGGAGCGGCTCGATGACGTCATTCCGTTCTACACGGAGATTCTCAACTTCAAGCCCACCGACTTTATTCTCAAGCCGTTCAAGGCTTATTTCTTCCATATCAATCCGCGCCACCACAGCCTCGCCTTCATCGATAGCGGCAAGAACGGCATCCATCATCTAATGGTCGAGCTGTGTTATCTGGACGATGTGGGGCAGGCCTATGATCTGGCGCTGCGCAAGCCGGAGTTGATCGGCACGACGCTCGGCCGCCACGTCAACGATCACGTTACATCGTTCTATTCGTGGTCGCCGTCGAAATTTTTGGTCGAATACGGCTGGGGCGGCCGCACGATCGATACTCAAAACTGGACGCCGCACGAGCGCACCGAGGGGCCGAGCCTGTGGGGCCACGACCGCACGTGGCTCACGCCCGAAGCGCGTGAAGAGGCGCGCAAGCTGCGCATCGGTGTCGCAGAAGAGGGCGGACGCGTCGCCGTCAATGTAATGGACGGCAACTATCTACGCGCGAGCGATGTCTGCCCGTGGTGGAACGCCAACGTGGCCGCATCACGAAGCAAGGCAGGCTAGCGCGGGTTCAGCCTCGCCGCTCGGCAGTCCAATTGCCGCTACATTCATTGTTCGTGGTGTGCCATATGCCGCGGCCGAAGTTGCGCGTCAGCCGTCCGACGCCGGTCGCAGTCTGGCCGCCCCCAGAAACAGTAACGCCGATGGCACCGCTGCGCGCCACCGCTCCGGCGACGGCGTAGCTCGAATCATCATCGGTCTTGGTTACATAGCCGCCGACGATGCGCAGCGGGTAGCGGTAGCCCCGATTGCAATCGCCGAACTGCGTGATGATTGAAACACTCCACAATCCATCAAACGCGGGGCTCGGACGAACGACCCTGGATCGCGACGCCGCATCCGACGGCATCGCCGCACTCGCTGCAAGAACCGCAGCCGCCATTACGGCGAAAATAACGCGGTAGAAATCTCTCATCGAGTTGCTCCAGCTTTCTCAGGATCCACTGATTGCGTTGCCGAAGACCCAGGATAGGGGGGTGGCTCGGCGCTGAACGGAGTCGCGCTGTTGCCCAGATCGTATCCGGTTTGGAATAGAGCTTTCATATAGTCCGGATCGAACGGGCCGCGACTTGGCGCATTGAACGTCGGCGGTATGCTGGCCACGTTGAAGCCGGCATTGCTGCGCTTGGCCACCACAAAGGCGCGGTCGAGCATGAGTCGGGTATCGACTTGCACGGCCATGCCCACCGATTGGGCAAGGATCGACGGCGTCGATCGCTTCACGACCTCGAACTCGGGCTGCAATCCCGAGTTCACAACGATGTAGAGTTGCGTCGCCGGCAGCCGATAGTCGCTCATGGCCGACATCAGAGCGGCGGGCGCAACGAAAAACTGACCACCGACGCCGCCGTCCACGTGCATTTCGGCGAAGCGCTTGCCGTCTGCTTCCACGTCGATCAGTACGGGCGGGAAGGCGCCAGGAATGCTGCTCGATGCGAGTAGGACCGTACGGAACAGGTTGAGCGCGTCGTCGCCGCCATGGGCCGCGATGGCGCCCATGTTCCAAATCACCGAACGCTGGGCGTCCAGGTTGGTGGTGATGATGAACAGACGTCGGCCGGCGCGATGCTGGGCGGCGATATCGGCGAGCAGGGCCGGCGTAACTTCCTTGGCGAGCAACTCCTTGAGCGGCCAGGTATCGACAAAGCTTTCCGGCGTGCCACCCGCCTCGAATACATCCGCCGCAGTAATCTTGGTGAAGGCGTCTCGCAGCGCGTCGTCATAGGCAGATCCGGCGAACGCAAACGGCGCGATCAGCGAGCCGGCGCTGACACCGGTGACCACCGAGTATTCGGGCCGCTTGCCGGACGCGTTGAGTCCGTTCAAAAGCCCGGCGCCGAAAGCTCCGTCCTCGCCTCCACTGGAGAGAATGAGCCAAGGCCCCGGCTTTGACGGCAGCGCGCTATTAAATTCCGCCACCGAATCTGCCCAGAACCGCGCTTCCGGTATGCCCGGCACCGCAGCAGCAGCATCTTCGGCGGCCGTAAATGGGGTGCGCGGCGGCAGCTGTGGAACGGCGGCGATCGCAGGAGGTTCGTTTCGCTCCTTCTTACCAGGCGGGCGCGGGCGCGGAATCGGTGGGCCGGGCGTTCGCACGGCTTGCGCGTGCGCCGGCGCCAGCGCCGCTGCTGCGGGCACCAGGATGAGCGCCGGCAGCAAAGCGGCGACCGCACACATGGTCCGACACGCATCCATGCTCATGTTGATTGGGTGTTCCGAGAATGGGGGAAGGTTCGGGGTCCCGTTTCGTTCCTAGTTGACCGTGGACGAGGGCCTGAGAGCGGCAAATAAGGCGGACCGTCACGAACTTCAATCGGGATTGGCCTGATTCTAGCCGCTATCCAGAAGTGAATGCAGTAAACCCTCTCAATGTCTTAAGCGTGCCGGTCCGCGACAAAATGCGCTCCCTCGATGAGGATCGTCGCCGCCGAGCCAAACGGTGCAAGGGCTTTTTCGGCTTCAGCGACCAGTTCCCGTAGCCGCTTCTTGGCACCGACTGGGCCGAGGACGCTGACCATGGTCGCCTTGCCCGCTTCTGCGTCTTTGCCCGTGGATTTTCCAACCAAGGCTGGATCGCCTTCGAGATCAAGCAGATCGTCGGCAATCTGGAAGGCCTGCCCGACAGCCGAACCGAAACGGTCGAGTGCCGTGCGGTGCGGCTTCGCCGCCGCGGCGAGAATCCCGCCCGCCTGGCAGCCAAAGTGCAGCAGCGCGCCGGTCTTCATGGCCTGCAGGGTCCGCACTGCGCTTGCTCCCAGGCGTAGCGGGCTATTGTGCGCAAATCGGCCCTCGGCGGCGAGGTCAAGCATCTGGCCGCCCGCCATGCCACCCACGCCGGAAGCACGGGCCAGTGCGCTGACGAGTTCCACGCGGATACCTGCATCCGGGTGGGTCTGCGGCCGTGAAAGCACATCGAACGCAAAGGTCAGCAAGCCGTCGCCGGCCAGAATGGCGGTCGCTTCGTCGAATTTCCTATGGGCAGTTGGCTGCCCCCGCCGCAACTCATCGTTGTCCATGGCGGGGAGGTCGTCGTGCGCCAGCGAATAGCAGTGCACACATTCCAGCGCCGCGCCCGCCATGAGTGCGCGCTGCTTGGGGACTCTGAACAAGCGCGCGCTTTCGACTACCAGAAAGGGGCGAAAACGCTTGCCACCGCCGAGGCTGACGTAGCGCATGGCGTCGATAAGCCGCGCCGGGCGGCTCAATTCGCCCGCCACCGGCTTGGCGGCGAGGAGCTTATCGAGCAGCGCATCCGTTTCGGCCGCTACGGCGTCGAGACGAGCAAGAAACGGACTGTCCTTTTTGGTATTTTTCCCATTCATCGCATGCTTGCCCAGCGCCCCAGTTCCCTTTGGGTCCTGGTCTCGTTCCTACATTTACGGGATAACGGTCGAGCCGGTCGGTCGCGGGTGGTCCCCCGATCGGGCTACGCCGGCCCAAAAATAAGCCGCCAAGGGGGCACTTTGTGGCCAACGACCTCTTAGCGTCAATGGTGCTTGCAATCTGGCTGTATCTCCTCGCGGGACGAGGTGGATTCTGGCTGGCGGTTGAGCGTGACGATGACGGATCGTCGCAGGAAGCGCCGGCGCAAAATGGTCCGTGGCCCGCCGTTACGGCCATCATTCCCGCGCGCGACGAGGCCGCATGCGTGGGTGAGACCGTCGCCTCCCTGTTGGCTCAGGACTATCCGGGCGAATTACGCGTCGTCCTGGTTGACGATCAAAGCCGCGACGCCACCGCGCAGGTTGCGCGTGACGCCGCTGCACAGGTCGGAAAAGCCGATCGTCTGATTGTGCTATCCGGGCGCGCGTTGCCCGCCGGGTGGACCGGCAAGCTGTGGGCGCAGCAACAAGGCGTTACGTTTGTCGACGAAGAGTCGAATCCGCCAGGCTATTTGTTGTTTACTGACGCCGACATTGTATACGGCCCGGACGCATTGTCCCGCCTTGTCGTGCGCGCGGAGCCGCGAGGCCTCGTGCTGGCGTCGCTGATGGTGAAGCTCCGCTGCGAGAGCTTTGCCGAGCGACTGTTTATTCCGGCTTTCATCTTCTTCTTTCAGATGCTCTATCCATTCGCCTGGGCAAACAATCCGCGGCGTGCCGTGGCAGCGGCGGCAGGCGGATGCATGTTGGTGCGCCGGGAAACACTTCGCGACGCCGGCGGCTTGGCCGCCATCCGCGGCGCACTGATCGACGATTGCGCGCTGGCTAAACTGCTCAAAGCGCGTGGACCAATCTGGATCGGATTGACGGAGCACGTGCACAGCATCCGCGCCTACCCGGCTGTCGCGGACGTCCGCCGCATGGTCTCGCGCACGGCTTACGCACAGCTTCGCTATTCGCCGCTTCTTCTCACCGGTACCATTGTGGGTCTGGGGCTCACCTATCTGGCGCCAGTGGGGCTGGCTTTGTTCGCCGACGGTATTGCGCAGTTCTTAGGAATTTTCGTCTGGGCGTCGATGGCTTTGGCGTTCCGGCCGACGCTGCGGTTCTATGGGCTGTCGGCTTTTTGGGGATTGGCGCTGCCAGCGATTGCGGCCATGTATATGGCCTTTACGCTGGATTCCGCCTATCAGCAGGCGCGCGGACGCGGCGGCATGTGGAAGGGCCGTGCTCAAGCCAATGTCTCGGAATTGCGATGAGTGACGCGGGCAAAAGTGACGCCGGGAACTGGCGCTCGGGCAAGGGTCATCGGGATGAAAATTTCCCGGTGGCCTCCTGGCTGATTCACGAGCGCCATCGTCCGCCAATACTGGCGTTCTACAATTTCGTGCGTACTGCGGACGACATTGCCGACCATGCCACGCTCAAGCCGGAGGAGAAGCTTGCGCTGCTTGATCGCCTCGACGCCGGCCTGACGGGAAGGAACAACGAAGATCCCGTAGCGGTGCGCCTGCGCCATGCGCTTGCCGAGCGCAATCTTTCCGCCAAGCACGCACAGGATCTACTTGCCGCGTTCAAACTCGACGTCACCAAGCTCCGCTACCGCGATTGGGACGATCTCATCGGCTATTGCTCGCTGTCGGCCATGCCGGTAGGCCGCTTTGTCTGCGACGTGCATGGCGAGAGCCGATCGGTGTGGCCCGCCAACGATGCGCTCTGCGCGGCGCTGCAGATCATCAATCAT
>JASHVC010000449.1 GCA_030039655.1 Xanthobacteraceae bacterium
CACATTTGACCGACCTTCATCGCGCGCACCTGATCGATCAAGTCTGTCCTCAGGAGATTTTACCTCCAGAGAAATAGAGGCATGACGCTAGAGCCGACGATAATGTATCGTGAAATTTGCGGGCGTAACGACCCTCGATCCCCTTCAAACAAATGACGGAATACAGGGCGCATTACGAATTTCGACATCGCCATTTAGTCAGCCCGGGGCGCCTGACTTTGCGAATCGACGTAAAAATCGTATTGACACTCTAGCCACTCGCGCTCGCAGTCTATTATGCGCGAAGGAGCGAAGGCCATGAAAGTCCTATCAATCGCGATAGCGCTCTCTGTAACCGTTTTGGCATCTGGGGCGTCAGCGCAGGGCGTGAATTTAAGCGGTCCATGGCAATGCGTAGCTTTGTGCCTCGGCCCGCCGGGCGGCATCGCATACATCACGCAGTATCGCTGGGAGCTAAATGTCCTGGCGGGAGTGCCGTCGAAAGCCTGGATCAACTATCCGGGTCACATCTGGTTTCCAATAGGCCACCAAGGTGCAATCTACTCGCCCGACGGCCTCACGATTCAATTTGATAGTGGGACAGTCTGGCAGCGTGCTCAGGAGTTAATACCACTGCCGCCGCCCCCTCTTGTGGGAAGTCGAGGGTAACGGCGCCGATCCCCTTTAAGCCAATTGGCGATATTACAACGTCGCAATCGAATTTTGCGTTGGCAATATAGTCAGACGGTGGGACCGTGAAAATAAACGGTGATATCGCCCGAGCGAGCAATGTCAAAAACTCGGTCGCGATCGGGTGGAGATCCGACATGCCGAAAATGTTGCATTTCGTCAAAGATAACCCCGTTTCGACCGGCATTGCTGAACATTTGTTGCAATGCTTCTAAGCAACATTACTTGGCTCCGAGTTTGTATCGCGGTTCCTAAGTTTCTCCTTCGGAGTGGGAGGCACTGGCTCCTTTCCGCAACCCCCGATCCCTCTTGAAATTTCAGCTGGTGCCTTTCGAACCCGTGGTGCTGTGCAGAAGGACCACAACCTGCAGAGGGCGACTTGCTATTCCTACCAGCCGGCGCGATAGGTAGAGTCGGGGGGACGGCAATACGGACGCCGTTCCAGATGGGAAGCAGGGCTACCGTCACAATTTGGATTATTACGCTCGCGATCCTCGCCTTGCTGATCGCCGCTGGGTTCTATTCGCTGGCTTTGTAGCGCCGCCTCACGCTGATGATTGGGGACAGTTGCTACCTTACATGGTTGCAATTTGAGCTGACCGCCGCCTAGGGCTAATGGTTACGCGGTTGGGACTATTTCTGCCGTCTAACGCAAGATTTGAGCCCCGGCTTCATTCCAGTTTCCGCTCGATCATAAACTACGCGCCCGACGCGACCGGCGAGGGTGTTCGTGTGATCTGGCAAACCTTCAGTAAAAAATGACGACGGGCTCGAAGCTTACCTACTGCGCGCGCTGCGAGGCGTCGCCGACCGGCCACCTCGACGGCATCGTAATCAATGAGAAATAGGTCAGTGGTTGGCAATAGCAACTCGCAACGCCACGCATCTGATAGGAATTACGGAGCTATGTTCTCGACATTTCCCGCGACGATCTTTAACACCTTGGCACGCACTTCACCATCTGTCGCGTTCAGGATGCTAATTGTGTCGCTCTGCTTGGCGTATTTCGAACAGGGAGTGGTTGGCCGTTCCTTCCAATCGCTGCAGATGGCGTTGTCCTTGATGACCCAGGCTCCGTGCCATATGGCACCTGTCGGAGTTTTATAAAGGGCACGTCCGTCTGCAGCGTAATAAAGCACTCCTTGGCCAGCAGTACCGGTTGCAGATGCGGCTGTCGTTTGTACATAGATAGATTTTCCGGACAGCAGATCTTTGAGCTCGTCCCCTGTAAGGTCTGCGGCCATTGCAGAACCCAACACGCAAGCGAAAACAAGGGAAGAAATAACAGCGTGAGTGATAATAGGTTCGCACCATTTGGAATGCATACGCGATTGTCCCTCCTTCATGAGTTGGCTCCGTATGTCCGTACGCGTGGCTGTCCGAATGTGACCCTTTCTTTGACCATTTGGATCAAATGCGAGACTAGTTGGAAGCCGTTGCGTAGACTTTAAACGGATCGGTGAAAAGCAATTAAAAAGCTATGGATTTCTTCTTCGGGCGGCACACCGCACACGAACCAAAATTGGAACGGACGGCGTTGTGCAGCTGCACAATCCGTTGAAAGTGAGACCCCAGCAAACCAGAGGCCGCACAAGTGATTGCGCGAAGGTTTTAGGCTGGCAAATGGACCGAAATCAGTTCCTGGAGCACTTGCTGCGTGCCAGCGACAGCTGCCAGCTGTTCACCACGCAATTCGTGACCGATCTAGGTGCCGTGCCGGCGCAATTTCATTTTCTGCGACGAGGAGGCCCGTTTCGACGCCAGCATCTCGCAGCTGGCCGAAGCGCTTACAACGGAGGTCGGCTGGGTGCGGAGGCACACCGAAAAGGATGCAGGGAAATTCCAAGCGAATTGTAGATAATCCGTGCTCGAGTGTCCGGACGCGACGGCTATCTTAGCGAACGGAGGCAGGGGATGGCGAAGCTTTTTATGCAGGGACCTCAGCGTAGTCGACGAGCGCTTCACGTCAAACCATGCGATTACGAATGTCTGTGATGTCGCGACCTATGCGAGACATGCCAGGGGCAGACCAGCCGCTCGACGAGATCGACGATAAAGAATAGAATCGTCCCGAGAATGCCGAGGAGCACGATTGCCGCAAAGACGCGCGTCGTCTGGAAGTTGCCCTGCGCTGCTAGGATTACGTAGCCGAGTCCCGCCTGGGACGCCACGAATTCGCCGGCGATCGCGCCGACGAGCGCGAGCGACACGGCAACCTTCATCCCTGCGAAGAGATGCGGCAATGCGTTGGGCGCTCGCAGCCACAATAATGTCTGCAGGCTGCCACCGCGCAGCGAGCGGAAGAGATCGACCGCATCGGGATCTACCGAGCGCAGCCCTAGAACAGTATCGACCACGATCACAAAAAGCGCGATGAGGAACGAGATGGCGACCTTGGACGCAAGGCCCGTGCCCATCCAAATGATGAAGAGCGGCGCAAGCGCCACCTTGGGCACGCTGTTTAATGCGATCAGCAGGGTGTAGAGGGTGTTTTCGATCACGCGCGAGTAGACTATCCCGACCGCGGCGAGACATCCGACCGCCAGCGCGGCCGAAAATCCCAACAAAGTGGCGCCTACTGTGCGGATCGCATTCGACGTGTACCAGAGCGGTGCGCTGGCTATCTCGGATAGGATCGCGCTTGGCGCCGGCAGAAGATATTCCGGCGGCTTTGCCACCATGACTATGACCTGCCACAGCATGAAGAAACCGATCACGACCAAGCCGACATGAGAGGCGCGCGCGGCGGAGGAGGATTGCTCATTCTCGGACATGGGTTCCCCGTAACAGACCGAAGCCTTCGAAGATTTGCCGGATGCGGGCAACGTAGTGGCTGAAATCTCGCGTTTCGCGAACTGCAAATTCACGTGGCCTTGGCAGATCGACCGTCACGGCATCGACCACGCGGCCGGGCGAACGCGACATGACGATGACTTGGTCGGAGAGGAACACGGCTTCGGCGATGCTGTGCGTGATGAACACAACAGTCTTGGCATCGGCGAGCCACAACCGCTGCAGTTCCAGATTGAGTTCATCGCGGGTCATGGCATCGAGCGCCCCGAACGGCTCGTCCATCAACAGCAGAGCAGGATCGAGCAGCAGCGCACGGCAGATGGCGACGCGCTGCCGCATGCCGCCCGAAAGTTCCCATGGGTAGCGATCGGCGAAGCCGCTCAGCCCGATAATCTCAAGCAGATGCTCAGCCTTCGGGCGCCATTGGTCGAGCGGCAGCCGCCGGATTCTCGCCGGCAAGAGAATGTTGCGAACAACGGTCAGCCAATCGAGCAAAACGTCGCGCTGGAACACGATACCCATTTCCTTGGGCGGCGCTGTAACAGCGTTGCCGTGCAGAACGATAGTGCCGGCGGTCGGGCGTTCGAGGCCCGCGATGCATCGCAAGAGCGTGCTCTTGCCGCATCCGCTGGGGCCGAGCACGCTGACGAACTTCGCCGTGCCGACCGAAAGGCTCACATCCTTCAGCGCAGCGATGTCGCCGCCGCGCGACGGATAGACCTTTTCCAGGCCATCGATGGAGAGAAAATTACCTTGAGTGGAGCGATGCGTCGTTGATATGTCCCCGGATATTCCAATCGAACCAGCGTCAATTATACTGCTTGCCGCATTCGTGCGACTGCACCCAGTCGCTGTCGTTTTTTGCCTCGTCTTGCCGGCAGCGAAACGCATTCAGCACCTGAGATCCTGCGGGCCGCGACGACGAGTGTTTCCCCGATCTGCACTTGATTGCGCCTAGCTGCCGCTGCCGAGGGATTTGATCATGTCTACGTCGAGATAGTCGTTGGTGAAAAAATCCAGCGGCTGCGAACCAGGATCGATCACTTTGGCCCTCTCCATCGTAGCGATCGTCGCCTTCCAGTCGGCTTCGGACTGCACACCGATCGACAGGCCGGGGCTCGTCTTGCTGACCAGGAAGGGCGCGGAATTGTGCAACTGCTGGCGGAGTTCGTCAGCGTCGATGCGGTCGTTCGGGCGTCCCTTCAGGATTGCTTGAACGCCTTCTTCCTCGTGGCCGTTCTCAATATAAGTCCAAGCGGCTGAAACAGCGGTGGCGAAAGCGCGCATGGCTTGTCCCTTCTCCTTGAGCGTCTCGAGCGAGGCGACGATCCCGAAGCCTGGAAGGTTGAGACCGTAATCGGCGAGCAGGATCGCGCGCGACTTGCGTATCTTGTTGAGTACAATCAACGTCCCGACCGGCGACCCGAACATGCCGTCGGCGCCGCCGTTGCCGTAAACGGAGTTCCTGCTGTTCGCCTCGACGTTGATGAATTCGACCTGGTCGCGTGTGAGCCCGCCCGCTGCCAGAAATGAATCAAGAAAGGGACCTTCAAACGATCCGGCAGTGTAGATGATCTTCTTCCCCTTGAGGTCCGCTGGTCCTTGGATCGGCGATTCCACCGGAACCATCAGCGCCACGTCGCCAGTGCGAAAAAACCCGGCGATTGAGGTGATCGCCATGCCCTTGACCCGGGCGAAGACCATACTAGACAGCGCCGCCTCGCCGGCGTCGTACTGCCGGCTGCCGACGAGCTGGATGGTCGTGACGGACCCGGTTCCAGGAGTGAGCGAGACATCGAGCCCAGCCTTGGCGTACCACCCCTTGGCTGCGGCAAGATAGAACGCTGCTTGATAGCCCGACGTGAGCCACGACAGACGCACCGAAAGAGTATGCGCTTGATCCGCTGCGTTGGATACAGACGCTCGGAATAGGAGAGACAACAGGGCCACGGTGAACGCGGCATGTGATAAGCGTTTGGACTGACGCATGTGACACCTCCCTAAATGCCGATTTCTCTCCGCAAGAGGCAAAATCCATGCCGTGGCAATGCAGCGCTAGGTCGCGAGATTCTCCATCAGGGTACGTCCCTGGTAGGCCCCTCGGAAACGGCCGCGGCGACGCAGTTCGGGTACGAGGAAGTCGACGACGCTGAGCAAGTCACGCGGCGTCGCAACAGGGTGCGCGAACATAAAGCCGCCGCGGCTGCCGGTAGCCTCGAACACCTCTTCCATGTAGTCGGCGACCTGCGCCGCGGTACCCGCGACGGTGCGGTCGTAGGCGGTTGCGCTTTTGAGCCCGTACTCGAAGAATTCTTCGCGCGTGATCTCGGTATCGGCGCCGATGTCGTTGGAGAGCTGGTGCACGAAGCCCACTGGCGAGGCTCCCGTCGCCGCGATCTGATCGTTGATTTCCTTGAGAGTGAATCGCGCAGGAAGTTTGGAAAAGTCCCAGCCTGAGTTATGTGCGAGATAGGCGCCGACCGCCTCGCCGCGCGGTACCATCCGCAAGATGTTCTCCTTGCGCGACTTTGCATCCTGCTCGGTCTCGGCAACGACCAACGAGACGCCCCACAGAATGCCGACGCTCGCCGGGTCGCGCCCCGCTGCAACGAGCGCCGCATCGAGCTCGTGACGATGGCGCTGTCTGAGATTGAGCGCCTGGCTCGAGGCGAACACGTGATCGGCAAAATGCGCCGAAGCCTTGATGCCCCGCAATGACGAACCAGCCTGAATCAGTACCGGCCGGCCCTGGGGTGAAGGCACCGCGTTGAGAGGTCCGCGTACCTTGAAGAACCGGCCGGTGTGGTTGATGGGGCGCACCTTTTCGGGGTCCGCCACGACGCCAGATTCGCGATCCCACAGGAAGGCGTCCGCCGCGACGCTGCTCCACAGAGCCTTGCAGACATCAATGAACTCTTCCATGCGCTCGTAGCGCAAGTCGTGCTCCATCAGCTCGTCGAAGCCGTAATTCGCGGCGTCGGCACGACGCGTCGAGGTGATCACGTTGAAGGCGATCCGGCCATTGGTGACATGGTCGAGCGAGTTCAGGAGCCGCGCCGTATAGAACGGATGCATGAAGGTCGACGCATAAGTCAGGCAGAATCCGACATGACTCGTCGCGCGTGCCATAAGCGGGATCCATGGACTCACGTCGTGGCGTGGCCATTGGATACCCCAGCGGACGGCCTCGTCCTCCGACCCGCGCCAGGTGCTGGGAATGCCGGTGCCGTCGCCAAAGAATATCATGTCGATGCAACCGCGTTCGGCGATCCGCGCGACTTCCTCGTAGATGCCAACATCGGGATAGAGGCGTCCGGTCCATGATCCGGGTATCCGCCATCGCCCGTCGAGATGCGTGAAGGAGAGGTCGAATGCCAGGTGCATCTTTTGCTTCATCCGATATTCTCCGATGGCCCGGCAGTCGCGTGAACGATAGCATTATGTCCAGCTGCGCGCCACGCATCAGGCTCGGCCGATTGGTTGCTTGGCTGTTGGGAACTGGCGCCATTTATGCGTCCGGCAGACTGCACGTCAGAGATCGTGGCGTATTCGGGCTTACAAAACGCGTCGTCTTCCACCCGACGCTCAATTGGCCGGTCCAGACTGGGGGCTGACGACAGAGATGATCTAACTCGCCTCCACGGCTTTTTGTGTTGCCGGCGGCATTTCTCCACGAATAGTGGAGTTCATCAGGAATTCTGAGTTTCGGCAGTGATTTGAGGTAAGGGGTCGTTTCAGCGGTTATCTGCACCCGATACCGACGTTCGTAATCACCCACCCAGCAGCTGCATTCCGCGCACATCTTTGTGCCTCGGTTAACAATAAGCGCCGGAAAAAGGAAAGCCGCACCTCGGTATTAGGATTTTGCTTTCGAGGTGAGCGCTAAGTTCAAACAGGATGAGGCGTATAACATGGAGTGGGTATCGTGAGGAATTCAGTCGCAAAGCGCACAAGGCTTGGCGTTATTAGCATCCTTACCTTGGCAATCGCATCCCCGATGGGCATCGGCCACGCGGCGGATTTGGGGGTCAAGCCGCCATCAGCGCTCCCAGTGCCGCCGGGCCCTGCATATTATAATTGGACCGGCTTCTATATCGGCGGCAACTTCGGTGGCGGGTGGGCCAGGGATGACATCAGCGGCACCACACTCTCCACCACTGCCCTCGGTACGCTCTCATCAACTTTCTCGAGCGGCCACAATTACGGCGGTGTCCTTGGGGGCGGCCAGATTGGCGCCAATTATCAGTTCGCGAGAGACTGGGTGATCGGTCTCGAGGCCGACGCTGACTGGTCAGGATTAAGCGGCGCAACCGGCATCTGTAGTTCCACTGCAGGTGTCGTTGTAGGGTGTTCGGGCGGCAAGACCAAGATCAGCGACTTTGGCACTGTGCGGGGCCGTCTGGGCTATGCCTGGAACAACGTACTGATCTTCGGCACCGGTGGCTGGGCGTGGGCTCAAAGTTCAACAGACATCGCACTCAATTGCGCAGTGTTTTCCGCAGGCACGTTCTGTCCGGGAGGCAGCGATACATTCACGGGCGGCAGTTCGTCGGCTTTCGCGACAGCTTACGGTTGGACAGCAGGAGCTGGTCTTGAGTGGGCTTTCACCAATAATTGGACCGCGCGCATCGAG
>JASHVC010000030.1 GCA_030039655.1 Xanthobacteraceae bacterium
ACCGCTTCGACGTGATGATCGGAAAGCGCCGCGTATTTGGCGTAGCACTCCCGCTTCTTGTTGTTGTAGGTGATGTTGGTCTCGTCGTTCTCATCATACGGCCATTGCGCCGCGCCCCAATGCACTGCGGCCATGAAGAAGTTGTCGCGCGCGGTGATTTTCCGATCCACCTGCGCGGCAGCATTGGCCTTGGCTTCGCGGCGCCGGGCCACCGCGGCAAAGGCCGGGCCGATATCGGCCATTTTCTTCACCCGCTCGCGGATGCCGGCGAAATCCGCGTTGGCTTCCATCCCACACGGGGCATGAATGTAGAGCGAGCGTGGCTGGTCCCAGTCGATGCCGTTGGCGCGGATGATATTGTCGATGAGCCATCGTTGCGCGTCGAACCGGCGCACGTGCGGCGCGCCACGGTGGTCGAGGATGGGCGGAAATCCTTGGGCAGGGCGGTTCATGGGCTTCCTCCGGGGCGGGACGGCGAATTTTCGCGCGCTGAATGGATGGCGGCCATTATCGGCGCGACCAGAGGCGGATTGTCAACGCGGTTTGTCCGCGCCGGCCGCAAGCTGTGTAACCGCCCGCCGGTCGGCTTTGCCGCTCGCACCGCTCGGCAGCGCATCGCGGATATAAAAGACATCCGGCACCTTGAAGCGCTCGGCCCGCGCCATGAGCCATTCGCGGAGCGAGGCGATATCGATCTCGACGCCGGCACGCGGCACGACGACGGCGTGCACGACTTCGCCGAGTCGCTCGTCCGGCACGCCGGCGCAGAGCGCGGCAGCGACACCGGGATGCTCTGCCAGCAGATTGTCGATCTCGAGCGGCGCGATCTTGTTTCCGCCGCGCGAAATAATGTCCTTGGCGCGGCCGATCAACTCGACGTAGCCGCCGTCGGTCAATCGCGCGAGATCGCCGGTTCGGAAATAATCGCCATCGAACGCGGCAACGGTCAGCTCCGGATTGTCGAGATAGCCGAGCATGCCGAACGGCGTGCGGATTTGCAGTTCGCCGGTTTCGCCCGGCGATACGGCACGGCCATCGCATTGCAGCCGGAAATCGACGCGATCGGTCGGATGCCCAATCGTGCCAAAGCCCTGCGGCTGATCGGCGGGCGCAAGGCAGAAATCGCACGAGCCGGTCTCGGTCAAGCCGTAGAGATCGTGAATCATCACCGGTGCGAACAGCAGAAGAGCACGCGCCAGCGCCGGCGGCAACACCTCGCCGCCGGTTAGGATTGCGCGCAGTTTCGGCGCCGCCACGGCTGGGTAGCTCAACAAAGTCCGGAACATCGAAGGTACCCCGGCCAGCACACTCGCTTCGGCGAGCCCCCACGTCATTGCCTCGCTTGAGAACTTCGGCACCAGGATCAGTCTTGCGCCTTTACTCAGCGCCAACAAGCTTACCCAGAGCCCGAAGATGAAGGTGAGTTGCAGCGGCAAGAGCGCGACGTCGTCTGATCGGATTTTCAGGAGTGGATCGAGCACGGCGAGCTTGTCGGCGAGGCGCTGGTGGCCGATCACGACGCCTTTGGGTTCACCGGTGCTGCCGGACGTAAAAATGACCAACGCCGCGCCATGCAGCAGCGGACGAGCCGGCGGCGGCGCTTCAGCGATAACATCGAGCCGCTCTCCATCAACGACAAATCGCGCCCGCGAGACGCGGCGCACGCGCTCGATCGTCGATGGCGCAGCACTGATGTGGATCGGAACCGCGACTGCCCCGGCTTGCCAGATGCCAAGCAGCGCACCGAGATCGGACGGCCGGTTGCCCATGACGACGTGCACCGGCTCGTGCGGAGCGATGTTCTGCTCAGCAAGGCCGCGTTGCACATTTTCGGCCGCTGCCAACAGAAGATCGGGCGATACTCGTTCGCCGCTTACACTCTCGATGCCATGGCGTCGCGACACCAAAGTGCCGCGCAAAAGATCGGCGAGCGCGCCGCTCATGCGGTGCGGTCCGGAAACCGCGCGTCGCGCCAGGCGAGCGCCGCCCTAAGCCCGTCGCGGCGCGCGATCTCCATGAATTGGACCTTGTCGGGCGAACCCGCGCCTTCAACTGCCAAGTCAATCGCAAGCGCTTCTTCGAGTGCAGTGAGCATATTCTGCGCCTCGAACGCCCGGTTGATCGCTCGTTTGGTCTCTTTCACGAGATTGGGATCGATCGCCGCGATGTGATTAGCAACCGCAAGCCCGACCGCGTCCAGCGCCTCCACGCTCACGATCCGATTGACCATGCCGATCTCGCGCGCCCGGGCGGCCGGGATACGGTCCTCGCCCAACAAAATAATTTCCTTGGCGACTTTTGGTCCGGCAATCCACGGCAAGAGCATCGCCACAATGCCGGCGCCGAATTTAAGCTCCGGCTCGCCGAAGAAGGCATCGTCGGCAGCGATGGTCATGTCGCAGGCCAGCGCCAGTTCGCAGGCGCCAGCCAGACACGGTCCCCGCACAGTCGCAATCGTCGGCAGCGGAAAATGCCAAAAGCGCATGATGGTATCGAAATCGTGGCGCAGGATGGCGCGCCATTCTTCGACACCCTTGGGCCGGCGCTCCATCTGTTCTTTGAGATCGAAGCCGGAGGAGAATGCCGCACCGGCGCCGCGTACGATCACCACACGCGCATCAGCGTCGCGCTCGATCTCGTCGAGAGCGGTGCCGATCTCACCTAGCATCACGGCATTGAGCGCGTTGGCGCGTTGTGGACGGTTGAGCGTCAGCCGCGCCACCGAGCCGATTTTTTCTAACACGATTGTGGTGAAGGTCTCAGCCATCTCACCGTGCCTGCGGAATTGTCGGATCATTTTACTCGATGCACTTCGCCTGTTCACCGGGCAAAAGCCCTCGCACCGGAGATCGCTGCCACCTCGATGCGGTCATGGCGCGGCCCAGTGCATGGCAGACCCCAATCCACGCGGGCGCGACGCGGCGAGCATTGACAAGGACGGCGCAGCGGCCATCCTGGCCAGCTTCCGGAGGAGCCGATGCAGCACAGCAACATCAAGGCCGCGATCGCCTACGACGACCTGCGCGAGTGGCTCGCCGCTGCCGAAGCGCTTGGCGAGGTGCGCGAGGTCAATGGTGCGTCCTGGCAGGAGGACATCGGGCTCGCTGCCGAGGCGATCCTGCGCGAGGAGAATGGACCCTGCGTCGTCTTTGACGACATTCCTGGCTCACCCAAAGGCTTTCGTGTGCTGCTCAATATGTTCGCCGGAACGCGCCGCAACATGACGCTCGGCTTTCCCGATCATCTCAACAAATGGGAGCTGAGCGACGCCTACCGCGAAGCCTATCTGACGGAGCCGAAAATCATCCCGCACGAGATCGTCGACGACGGTCCGGTGCTGGAGAACATCATCACCGGCGATGACATCGACGTGACCAAATTCCCCTCGCCGATCTGGCACGAGAAGGACGGCGGCCGTTACATCGGCACCGGCACCTATAGCATTACTCGCGACCCGGAGGAGAACTGGCTCAACGCCGGCGCCTACCGCGCCATGGTGCACGACAAGAACTCGGTCGGTTTCGTTACCGCGCGCGGCCATCACGGCTATATCCATCGCGAAAAATACTGGGCGCGCGGCGAGGCCATGCCGGTCGTGATGGTGCTCGGCGGCGATCCGCTGGCGTTCTTCTACGGCGGGGTCGAAGCGCCCTATGGCACTTTCGAGATCGACATCATCGGCGGCATGCGCGGCCGGCCGACCAAGATGGTGCGAGGCAAAGTCACCGGCCTCCCCTTCCCCGCCAACGCTGAGATCGTGCTCGAAGGTTATGTCACGCCGGACAAGCGCAAGGACGAAGGCCCGTTCGGGGAGTGGACCGGACACTATGCCGGTGGCGTGCGCCCCATCCCGGTGCTCGACATCAAGGCGATTTATCACCGCAACGATCCGATCCTGCTCGGCGTGCCGCCCATGGGCGGCGGCCCGGACGAGATGGCGCGCTATCGCGCCGTCATGCGCTCGGCCATGATCAAACAGAACATGACCAATGCCGGCGTGCCCGGCATTCAGCAGGTGTGGTGCCACGAGGTGGGCGCCGCGCGCATCTTCCACGCGATTTCGATCACGCAGCGCTATCCGGGCCACGCCGTGCAGGCGCTGCATATCGGCGCGCAGTGCGGCGCCTCGGCGTATGCGTCCAAATATGTCGTGGTCGTCGACGACGACATCGACGTCACCAACCTTGAGCAAACCTTGTGGGCCATGCTCGCACGCACCGATCCAAAAGAATCGATCCAGTTCATCACCGGATCGTGGGATTCGAGCGCCGACCCGGCGCTACCGCCCGACCGGCGCGCCGCCGGCAACTTCACCCATTCGGTGGCGCTGATCAACGCGTGCAAGCCGTGGCACTGGCGCGAGAAATTTCCAGCCACCAATGCGCCGAGCCCAGAGGTCGCACGCAAGGCCAAGGAAAAATTTGGCTGGCTTCTGAATGGGAAGAAATAACAAATGAAAATCGCCGTACCGGACAAAATCTCACCGTCATATTTCGTGGCTGAGGCCGCGGTCGAGCTCGGCTTCTTCAAGGCCGAAGGCCTCGATGTCTCGCTGGAGCTCGTGTACCCGGTCGACAACGCCTACGCGGCGATGCGCGATGGCTCGATCGACTTCGTCGGCGGCGCCGCGCACGCGGTGCCGTCGGCATTTCCGGGCTTCAAAGGCGCGAAGCTGATCGCGGCCCAGGGACAGGGCATGTACTGGTTCCTGGTAATGCGCTCCGATCTCGGCGCTAAGCGCGGCGACCTCAGCGTGGTCAAAGGCCGCACCATCGGCGCGGCGCCGTGGGTCAATATGGGGCTGCGCGGATTATTGACAGCTGCCGGACTCGATCTTGAACGCGACAAGGTCAACATCGCTCCCGTGCCGGGCGTTCTGAGCACCGTCCCTAATTTCGGTGTCATGGCCGCCAAGGCGCTCGAAGCCGGGAAACTCGACGGTTTCTGGGCCAATGGTATGGGCGCCGAAGTGGCAGTGCGCGGCGGCTATGGCACGATCGTTGCCGATGCGCGCCGGGGCGATGGACCGAAGCAATGTTTCAACTACACGCTGCCGGCGATCGTGGCGAGCGACGCGCTGATCGCGCGTGCACCGGACACCGTCGCCGCCGCCGTGCGCGCCATCGTCAAGACGCAAGCCGCGCTCAAGGCCAACGTGTCGCGCGCGACCGAAGTCGGCAACAAACTGTTTCCGCCCGAGGAGGCCGGCCTCATCGAGGCGCTGATCCGCCGCGACCTGCCCTTCTACGACGCTACCCTGTCGCGCGAGTTCGTCGCCGGCATGACTGCGTTCCTGCGCAGCCAAGGGGTGCTCGACAGCGACGTGCCCTACGAAGGGGTCGTTGCGACGCAGTTCGCGCCGCTGTGGAAGGGCTAGCGATACGCGTCCAGCAGCACCTCGTTGACTTCGTCTGAAAAGCGCTTACGGCGCCCGTCAAGCAAGACCCGATCCGCGTCTTCTGGATCGGGCAGCGCGCCCGGCATGCCGTGCTCCAAAAGAGCACGCGCACAGCCGGCCCAATCGCCGCCGTCGACCGGCTCGTTGCACGACGCCCAGCTCAACGTGCCAGCGACATTGTCGCCGTAGCCGTGCTCCTCTTTCCAACTGGCGCCGTGCTCCAGAAGGAATCGCGTCAATCCCGCATTGCCGCGAAACACCGCAAGATTGAGCGCGGTCGCGTTCCAGTCGCCGCCGCGAACGGCAATCGGCCAGCCCAATTCGACCATAAGCCGGACCCCCACGTCGGCGCCCTCTGCGGCCAGGTCCGGCAGCGTCCGCAACTGCGCCAGTGGTAGCGCCGCGGGCAAGTCGGCGCGTGTCGAGCGAATACGTCGCGCCTCGGTCTCATCACCGCGTGCGCAGGCCGCAATAAACTCTTCTTCCTGCGAGACCGGTTTCGCCGCGCCGTGCTCAGCGAGCAACGTAGCGACCTCGCCCAGTCCCAATTGCAACGCAAAACTGTGGGCGGTAATGCCGCCGCCAGTCTTTGCGGACGGATCGGCGCCCGCCTTCAACAGCGCTTCCACATGCGCGCATGACCGCCGGCGCTTAATCGCCCAAAGGAGCGGCGAGCCCCAATAGGTCAGCGGCTGATTGCGTTCGTTCGCATCGGCGCCGTGCTGTAGCAGCAGTTCGAGCAAAGCCAGATTATCGAAGTCGAGCGCCCGGAAAAGCGCATTGCTGCCGCTGATGCGAGCGCCATTTTCCAGAAGCAAACGGACGCACTTGAGATCGTCCACCGCATGGTACAGCGACTCGCCGTCGTTTGGATCCGCTCCGCTCTCGAGCAATAACTTGGCGAGTTCCGCATCGTGACTCACCCCGACGGCACCGTAGAGGGCCGACAACGGATATTTGTCGTTCGGGCTTGTTACCGAGGCCGGAGGCCAGCGATCGCCGATCCGCTGGTTAGGATCTGCGCCGGCCGAAAGCAGAAACCGCGCGCAACCATGAAGCCGCTCGCGAAATTCCGTCACCTGCAACAGGGTTGAATGGGTCACCGCGACAAGCGGGGGCAACAGCAACGGCCCGCCCGGACGATTGACCCACCCGGGATCGGACCTTGTCGCCTGTCGCAACGCAGCCTCATCCCCAGTGGCACAGGCAGCATACGGATCACCTCCCGCGAGATCAGGATTTTCGGCGAGCATGCGAGCAGCGGCTCGAGGACTTGCACGATTGTCCCTGCCATGGACGTGGCCGGAATAGACGAGCTTCAGCCAATTCGATGAGCGGCTAGCCTGATCGCCACGCGACACCGAATTCGCTTCGACGTAGCTCTTCAGGTCAATCCATGAGACGAAACCGTATTCACGCGCCACGCACGAATGCGCGTCGTGCAGACCGAGTTTGAGCGAGACGATCTCATCGTCGCTGCGGCCTGCGGCGGCTGGTAATGCCTGACGAAACCGGTCGGTGGCTTCCGCGTCGCGTCTTCGGTAAAGACGGATCAGTTCTTTGGCTTGTTTCTTCAGATGGTCGATATTCGACCGTTCGGGCAATCGCTTCATTGCGGACCTCCGTGCATTTGGTCGCCGACGGCCCGCAACACCGGCTGCACAAAGGTGTCAATTTCTATCTTGAAAGCTGCAAGTGGGTTCAACCCTGCCCGCGGGCCCGGATGCGGCTTGCACCGCAACAGAGATAATACGGGGCGGTTCCGCACTGGTCAACGCAAGCGGTGCTCGGAGCATCTCCTGAGTTCAAATTTCGGCGCATCGCCGGAGGGCCATGTGGAAGGGACGAACCCTTTCCGGTACGATTCCGGTCGGACGGCCCGGTCCGGAAATCCGGAATTGGGAACCACACATCAGGATGACAGGCATGATTGCGGACGCTGATCGCATCGTATTGCGTTTTGTATTTTGCATGACTCTCGCGCTGCTTCCCACGATGGCGGCCAGCAATCCGGCGCCGGCACAGGAACTCGGTCTCGCTGCCAAGAAGCCGGTCGTCGCCGCCGCCTGCAAACTGTGCCCTTGGGGCACCATCGCCGATGTGC
>JASHVC010000450.1 GCA_030039655.1 Xanthobacteraceae bacterium
GCCGCCGTTCGGGCACTTCTCGCTCATTCGCTTTGTTAAGGAAGGATCAACCAACATAGCGCGCGACAACACACAAAGTACGCGCGCTGTGGGTTGATCGCGCTCTCTCTGCAACAAACACATTCGTGGAACCGATGGGCGGCGTCGCGCTGTCACGCCGCCTACATGGAAGCGCCATATCATTCGAAGAATCGACCTTAGGCGGAGGGGAAATATGACCGGCTTTCTTGCAACGCTGAGAACGCAACGTTGGGACGACCATCGCTACTATCATCATAGCCGGATCAATCAGTCGCTCCACTTCGTCAGCGCCATTAGCTTTCTGTTCTCCTACGTCATGATCTTCAAAGATCCCGCCATATCGGCGCTTGCGGGCTGGCTGGTGGCAATGACCACGCGCCAGACCGGGCATTTTTTCTTCGAACCGAAGGATTACGACGAGGTCAATCAGGCCACGCATCAATACAAGGAAGAGATCAAGGTCGGTTACAATCTGCGGCGCAAGGTCGTTTTGATGACGATCTGGGCGTTGTCGCCGCTGCTGCTCTACCTCGATCCGACTTTGTTCGGGCTGTTTGCGCCCCCTGCCGGCAAAGCCGACTTCGTGCGCCACGTCGCGGTAATCTGGCTCGCGATCGGCATCGGCGGCGTGCTGTTCCGCACCATCCATCTCTTCTTCATCAAGGACGTGCAGAGCGGGCTGGTCTGGGCCACGAAGATTCTCACCGACCCGTTCCACGACATCAAGCTTTACCACAAGGCACCGCTGGCTCTCCTGCGCGGGGAGTGGATTGACCCGCATATCGGCTCCGAATGGGACGAGGACGAGGCGGAGGAACTACCGCACGCCAGCTAAACCGGCGTTCAGGCGGCATTCGACCCATCACGCGCGGCAAATAGACGATGGGCGATCATCTCCTTGAGGATCGCGCGCTTGATCGACTTGTTGGTCATCGCCGGATTGTGCCACCACCAGCCATCCTCGCGCATGGCCTTCGCCGCGGCCACGAAACGATCGGCGACCGCGGCGAAATCAGCTTCGGTGTAGTTGAGGCTGAAGATCAGCCGGCCGGTGCCGACCCAGCTCAACGCCAGGCCTTCGGCGCGCAGGTAATATTGCAGCATCCAGTTGTAGCGGCTGGGCTGCGTGTAGCAGACGGTCCAGATCGACGACATGTTGGCGACCTGCACCGGCAAAGCCTCATCGCGCAGGCGCTCGTTCAAGTGCCGCGCCCGTTCGTCCCAAATGCGATCGAGGTCGCGATAAATATCGAGACCTTCCTGCGTATCGATGAAGCGGAGGAATTCGTTCATCGCCGCCATCACGTAAGGATGCGAATTGAAGGTGCCGCGAGCAAAGCAGATATCGGCCGGACGATCATCGCGGAAGCGCCGCATCAAATCCTTCTGCCCGCATACGGCGCCGATTGGCAATCCGCCGCCAAGCGTCTTGCCATAGGTGACGATGTCAGCGCGGACGCCGAAATAGTCCTGCGCGCCGCCAATCGCGAGACGAAAGCCGACAAACACTTCGTCGAAAATCAGTACGATGTTCTGCTCGGTGCAGACTTGGCGCAGCCGCTTGAGCCATTCAGCGTACGCTTTCCTGTCGAAGCCCGCTGTGCGCGCGCTGTCAACCAGCGACGAATCCCCGGGCGCGTTCATGTTCGGATGCAGTCCCTGCAGCGGATTGACCAGCACGCAGGCGATATCGCGCCGCGTCTGCAGCACGCGCAGCGAGTCCTCGGACATGTCCTTCAAGGTGTAGGTCTCATGTGCAGGCAGCGGATTACCGATGCCGGGCTGCACGTCGCCCCACCAGCCGTGGTAGGCCCCGCAAAAGCGCACAAGATGCGTGCGCTGCGTATGGTAACGCGCGAGCCGCACGGCCTGCATCACCGCTTCGGTCCCGGACATGTGAAACGAGACTTCGTCGAGCCCCGAAATCTGCTTCAGCCGCTTCACGTTGTCGGCAACGACGGGATGGTAAGCGCCAAGCACCGGACCGAGTGCCGCAACGCGTTCAAAGCCGCGCGCCATCGTCTGCTTGTAGAAATCGTAGCCAAGAACATTGACGCCATAAGAGCCGGTGACATCGTAGAACTGATTACCGTCCAGATCCGTGACAGTGACGCCGGCCGAGGATTGCAGGAATGCGCCCGTTTTCAGATGCTGGCGCGCGAAGCGGCTGAACTGAAACGGCACTCGGTAGGCCGCGGTGAACTGCAGGTCGGAAATGCCCTCCGCCGCTTCGGCGGTAAGCGCCGCCGTCTTGGCGAACCGCGTCTTGTAAAGCGCCGAAAGCCGCATGAAGCCGGCGCGTCGGCGCACGGCGACATCGGCGGGCGCACCGTCGGCGCAGAAAAAGCGCTCTTCGCCGTACTCATAGAAGCGAATGAAAGACGCGAGCCGCCGGGCGATGCGCGAGTGACCAGCAAGCGAGGGGTGCTTTCCGCTGGAGAAAAGCAGCCGCCCTCTCAAGCTCGCCAGCGAAGCCGCAACCGCTGCCACGCCCAACCCATAGAACGCCAGA
>JASHVC010000451.1 GCA_030039655.1 Xanthobacteraceae bacterium
GGCCGCAGCAGCGTGAGCGCGAGGACCGCGGAGAGTGGCAACAACCCGCCCCGCAGAGTCCGCCGCCTCCAGCCGGCCGGACGCGGCGGCGCGGCGACATAAATGGCGCTGGCCCGCAGGATCGAAAGGGCGTCCTTTCCGTTCACGGGGTGGAAAAGAGCTTCGTCGGGCGCAAGGTGGTCAAGAAAGTCAGCTTGCACGTGCGCAAGGGAGAGGCCGTGGGCCTGCTCGGGCCGAACGGCGCCGGCAAGACAACCGTCTTCTACATGATCACCGGTCTCATCAAGGCTGACCGCGGCCGCATCGAACTCGACGGCCACGACGTGACGCGCCTGCCGATGTATCAGCGCGCGCGCCTGGGCATCGGCTACCTGCCGCAGGAAGCCTCGATCTTTCGCGGCCTCAGCGTGGAACAGAACATTCGCGCCGTGCTCGAAGTTGTCGAGCCGGACCGCAGACGGCGCGAGCGCGATCTTGACGCGCTACTCGACGAGTTCAGCATCACCAGACTGCGCAAGACGCCGTCCATCGCTCTCTCGGGCGGCGAGCGCCGGCGCGTCGAAATTGCCCGGTCGCTGGCCACACGGCCTAACTACATGCTGCTCGACGAGCCATTCGCGGGTATCGATCCAATAGCGGTCGGCGACATTCAGGCGCTGGTGCGGCACCTGACCAATCGCGGTATTGGGGTGCTCATCACTGATCATAATGTGCGCGAGACGCTAGGCCTCACCGACCGCGCCTACATCATCTATTCCGGTGAGGTGCTGATGGAGGGCCACCCGGACGATATCGTTAACAATCCGGACGTGCGGCGCCTCTACCTTGGCGAGGAGTTTCGGCTCTAAGCTCACCTGCGCCTTAAGCTTACCCCCGGTTTCCCCGCCTGTGCCCGGCCGCATGCTTGCGAGGGGGAGACAAGCCGTCCAAGCTGCGGTACAAGGGCAAAAGAAGCAAGAATTGGACCAGTTTGGCCCCCTTTATGGCGCTAACGCAGAGACTTCAGCTCCGGCAGAGCCAGGCACTGGTTATGACGCCGCAGCTGATGCAGGCCATCAAGCTGCTGCAGCTCTCGAACCTCGATCTGGTCGCCTACGTGGAGGCGGAGCTCGAGCGCAACCCCATGCTTGACCGCGGGGTCGAGAACGAGGCGCCGGCCGCGCCCGACGGTGCACAATCGCCCGACCAGCCCCCTGCCGACGCCGAGGCATGGAACGGCGGCCAGTCAGAGACCGGTGGGGATCGCGACGAGGAAAGGTCCCAGGCGCTCCTCGACGACGGCTCAGCGGATGACGCCGAACCGATCCGCCCGCGCACTTCCGACCTGCCGGGTGGATATTCCGAATGGTCTGGCGTCGGTGCTGGCGGCCGTGACGACGGCGACTACAATCTGGAATCGTTTGTCTCCGCAGAGACCACGCTTGCGGATTGGCTCCGCGAGCAACTCACCCTTGCGGTGACCGAGCCGGTCCGGCGCATGATCGGGCAATATCTCATCGATCTGGTCGACGAGTCCGGTTATCTCAGCGGCGATCTCGACGCGGCAGCAGAAAAGCTCGGCGCCGGCAAGGCCGAGATCGAAGCTGTTTTGGGCATCCTGCAGAAATTCGATCCGCCCGGCGTGTTCGCGCGCAATCTCGCCGAATGCCTGGCGATCCAGCTCAGGGAGCAGGACCGTTTCGATCCCGCCATGCAGGCGCTGGTGTCGCGACTTGATCTTTTGGCGCGCCGCGAATTTTCCACGTTGAAAAAAGTCTGCGGCGTCGGCGACGAGGACCTCGCCGACATGATCGCGGAAATCCGCAGACTCAATCCGAAGCCGGGACTCGCGTTCGGCTCGGCGTTGGTGCACCCGATCGTGCCCGATGTTTTTGTGCGGCCGGCGCCCGACGGTGCCTGGATCGTCGAACTCAACTCCGACACGTTGCCGAAGGTTCTCGTCAATCAGAGCTACTACGCCGAGGTCTCCGCGACCGCGCGCCGCGATACGGACAAGTCATACCTCGCCGAATGCATGCAGAGCGCGACGTGGCTCGTGCGTGCACTCGACCAGCGCGCCCGCACCATCCTGAAGGTCGCCAACGAAATCGTGCGCCAGCAGGACGCCTTTTTTGCTCACGGCGTCGAGCACTTGCGCCCGCTCAATCTCAAAACTGTCGCCGAGGCCATCAGCATGCACGAATCGACAGTGTCGCGCGTGACCGCCAATAAATATATGGCGACCACCCGCGGCATTTTCGAGCTGAAATATTTCTTCACGTCGGCAATCGCCGCCGCTCACGGCGGTGAGGCGCACTCCGCCGAAGCGGTGCGCTACCGCATCAAACAATTGATCGACGCCGAGAGCGCGGCCGATGTTTTGTCGGACGACACCATCGTCGAGAAGCTGCGCGACGCCGGCATCGATATTGCGCGGCGCACCGTGGCCAAATACCGCGAAGCCATGCGCATTCCGTCGTCGGTACAGCGCCGGCGTGAAAAGCAGGTCGCGGCGGTGCCCTGAGCCGCCTGCGGCAGGAATTGCACCGCGTTGACTTGGGGCCTTGCAATACCTAGGTCGAGTTTAGCACCGGAATTATCGTTGCGGAGGCTGGCATGTCATTTCGCATTTCGGGAAAAAATATCGACGTCGGCGACGCCTTGCGTGAGCGCGTCAGCGGCCGCATCGCGGAAGCGATGGGTAAGTATTTCGACGGCGGCTATTCGGGGCACGTGACGCTCGAGCGTGACGGGTTTGGATTCCGCACTGAATGCGCCATTCATCTCGACTCGAAAATCACGCTGCATGCCGAAGGCATGGCGGCCGACGCCTACGCAAGCGCGGACCAGGCAGCGGTGCGGATCGAGAAGCGGTTGCGGCGTTATCATCGCAGATTGAAAGACCACCGTCCGGAACGGCTCGATGCGCGCACTTCCATGGACGCGGCGAGCTACATCATTGCGGCTCCCGAAGACGAGGACGAAGCGCAGATCGACGGATTCACACCGGTGATCATCGCGGAATCGACCACCACGTTGAAACAACTCTCGGTCAGCGATGCGGTCACGGAACTCGACATGACCGGCGCTCCTGTCCTGGTGTTTCGGCATGCCGCCCACGGCGGCATTAACGTGGTGTATCGCCGAGCCGACGGGCATTTCGGATGGATCGATCCGCGGACCGCAGCGGCAACCGATGCCCATTGACGGGGGGACGGGCGGTCCCTATGGTCCGCCGCCCTTGGGTACGACCCTTGAGCATGATTGGCACGCGCGGGCGCCGGGTTCGGACAGGTCCTGCCGAAGCAAGAAGTCAAATCTTATCGGTTCCAAGCCACAGGCAATTAGGGTTAAGCTGTAGGCTGCGGCCTCGCTATGTCAGGTTCTTCCATGCCGCTTATCGATCTCGTTGCGTCGAATGCGATCCTCCCGGCGCTCAAGGTCAACAATAAGAAGCAGGTTTTGCACGAGCTTGCGGCGCGCGCGGCTGTCCTGACCGGCCAAAACGAACGCGCGATCTTCGACGTTTTGATGCAGCGGGAAAAACTCGGCTCGACGGCGGTCGGCAACGGCATCGCCATCCCGCACGGAAAAATGCCAAATTTGACAAGGCTGTTCGGATTGTTTGCGCGGCTTGACCGGCCGGTCGATTTCGAGGCGCTCGACGGTCAGCCGGTTGATCTCATTTTTCTCTTGCTGGCGCCGGAAGGAGCGGGTGCGGATCACCTCAAGGCGCTTGCACAGGTGGCGCGCCTATTGCGCGATCCTCCCATCGCCCACAAGTTGCGTGCCTCACACGATGCAGAGGCGCTATATGCGGTCCTGACAATGCCGTCGGCAACCGCCGCATAGCGCCGGAAGCTAGGGATCAGTAATCGGTATTGAGCAATCAGAAAGCAAAGAGGCCGCCTTTGGGCGGCCTCTGAATTACTGACGTCTGATAACTGACTCCTGATCAGTGCACGCTCACCATTTCCAGTTCCTGGCTCCAGGCGTTGGCGATGGCGGCCTCGCGGCTGTCGGTCAGCATGATGGGCGTACCGTCGGCGGCGTGGAGCGCGAAAAGCTTCAGCCCGGGCGCAATTTCGGGTGCTTGCGGGAACAGCGCGGGAACGTCCTCGGAACGGATCGTTTTCACATAAGCGATTTCTCCGTCGCCCAATTGGGCGAGCGCTTCGCGTGAAATTTCCGTCTTATTCTCTGTTATAATCATCTCGTCTGTCATGGCCCTGACTCCCAATTTGTTAACTTCGTCGAGCCCTACTCGTTTCAATTAATCGCATTCATTGATTGCAATCGATTTAACGATTCGCTCCGGCTGCGGCCGAACGAGGTCGATCGACAGCAATCCATTCTTCAAGTCCGCGCCCATCACCTCCATTCCATCGGCCAGCACGAAGATGCGCTGGAATTGGCGCGCCGCGATGCCGCGATGGACGTATTGCCGGGTCTTGTCATCCTGCTGACGTCCGCGAATAACGAGCTGACTCTCCTCAATCGAAACGTCGAGCTGGTCGCGGGTGAATCCGGCGACCGCTAATGTAATTCGCAGCCTGTCCGGGCTGTTCCCTTCGCGGGGGATGCGTTCGATATTGTACGGAGGGTAGCCGTCTGCTGCCTTGCCGACGCGATCGAGGACGCGCTCGATCTCGTCGAAGCCGAGCAGGAACGGGCTCGAAAGTGACGAAACCCTGGACATGGTTTCAAAGCCCTTTAGAAGCGACTTTGTGGGCCCTTGCGGCGCCCGTGAGACCGCACAGAAGCTCCGAGCGGCCTCGGCTAATATGGCGGTGCGAGACCGGGGGTTCAAGAAGCGTGCCGGGTGGGATTGTGCGCCGCGACATTTGTGGCTTGGCTAAGCGGGCCGATTTTGGAGCGCTCATGTCGCGCGGGAGACCGTCATGTCGTCCATGTCGCAATTGAATGAAACTATCGTCGCCGCGGACATCGATCCGTTCTCGCGCGATTTTCTGTCCGATCCCTATCCGCAGCACGAGAAGCTGCGCGACCTTGCTCCCGTCGTACGTTTACCGCGCTACGACGTATGGGCGGTGACACGCTACGAGCAGGTCAACGCTATCCTCAACGACTGGGAGACGTTCGGTTCTGGTGGCGGCGTCGGGCTTGCCAACTTCCACAAAGAAGGCAATTGGCGGCCGCCGAGCTTGTTGCTGGAGACCGATCCGCCGACGCACACTCGCGCGCGCACCGTCATGAACCGTGCGCTGGCGCCGAAGCTGTTGCGCGAGCTGCGCGGCGGCTTTTATCGGGAAGCCGCGCGGCTGATCGACAGGGCGCTCGACCTCGGCTCGTTCGACGCCGTTGCCGAAATATCGCAGCCGTATCTGCTCAAAGTGTTTCCCGACGCGGTCGGCATCGCTGAAGACGAGCGGGAGACACTGCTGCCTTACGGCAACATGGTGTTCAACACGATGGGGCCGAAGAACGAGCTCTATCATGCGGCGCTCGCACCGGTCGACAAAGTGTTGCCCTGGGTGATGCGTCGCTGTGCGCGCGCGGCGCTCCGTCCGGGAAGCCTCGGCTCCGAAGTTTACAAATACGCCGACACCGGAGAGGTCAGCGAGGCGGAAGCCGCGTTGCTGGTGCGCTCGTTCCTGTCCGCCGGGATCGACACCACTGTTTGCGCGCTGGGTAACATGCTGCTGTGCTTTGCCGAGAATCCGGATGAATGGCAGAAGCTGCGGCGGGATCCCACGAAAGGGCGGAGCGCGTTCGAAGAGGTTATGCGTTTCGAAACGCCCTTCCAATGCTATTTCCGCACCACCACGCGGCCGGTGGAGATCGCCGGCACGCCGATCGATGCGGAGGAGAAAGTCTACGTGTCGATTGCCGCCGCCAATCGCGATCCGCGCCGCTGGCAGGACCCCGCTCGTTTCGACATCGCCCGGAAAGTCGCCGGCCATGTGGGCTTCGGGACCGGCATTCACGGATGCGTCGGTCAGATGATCGCACGCTTGGAAATTGAAGTTCTGCTCGGCGCCATGGCCGAGCGCGTTGCCACGGTCGAGCTTGCGGGCAAACCTGAGCGCCTCATTCACAACACGCTGCGCGCGGTGACCAAGCTGCCTTTGCGGATGACGCGGGTGAATTAGGTCGGCTGTCGTAGATTGGACACGTCCCTATTACCGCCGTTCTGCATCTTCTGCGGCCGAGTTGTTCGCTCGCTGGGGCTCTTAGGCGCCGCATTGCTGAGTGCCAGTATCGATGCTATTTTTCTGCGGCTGGGGCGAGACCGGATCGGCGAACGCGATGACTCGCCGCGAGGAATCTGTATCGGAGAAATCCGAGGAGCCGTTGCTTCGCAACCGGCGGCCGGGTTTCAGCTCGCCTTCTGGTGGTTCTTTGGCCGGCCAATCCAAGCAGGGACTCCTCTCCGGCTTACCTGAGCAGCTGTTGGGCGCGCTATTCGAAGCGGCAAAGGCAATGCGGCTTCGCAGCGACGAAGTGCTGTTTCTCGCTGGCGATGCGGGAGATGGCTGCTACCGCGTCGGGGAAGGCCTCCTGAAAGTGACGATGATGTCGCGTTCCGGCAGTGAACGCATTCTCGCCTTCCTCGGCCCTGGGCATATCGTCGGCGAACTCTCGATCATCGATGGCCTGCCGCGCTCTGCGTCCGTAGTGGCTGTCCGGCCCACGAGCTTGAGCTTTTTGAGTCGCAGCGCCTTCGAGGAATTCGCAAACAAACACCCCGAAATCTACAAGTCGCTGGTGACACTGCTCGCTGCGCGTTTGCGCGAAACCGACAGCACGATCGCCGTCGGAAGCTTCCTGCCAGTGAAAGGTCGCGTTGCTTGTACGCTCCTCGAACTTGCGGAGCATTTCGGTCAGGATGTCGGTTCCGGCCGTGTCGTCATCCACCAAAAGATCGGCCAAAGCGACTTGGCGGCGATGGCCGGTATTGCACGCGAGAACGTGAGCCGCATTCTCAATGATTGGAAGCGCCGTAAGCTGATCAGCCGACTGTCCGGCTATTACTGCCTGGAGGACAAGGCGAAGCTGCAAAGCGAAGCCGAGCTGTAGTTAGTTCGTCTTCCTACGGGCACGATATCGGGCGCGCCCTCCAAGATGGAATGTCCCAGCCGATTCTTCCGTGGCCTGCCGCGAGCCGCCTTCAGTTGATGTGTGACAGGGACGGCAGGCCGCCCTGGCCCGCAAAAACGATAAGGCAAGGAATTATGTGAAAAGCGCCGGCCTGTGATGCCAATCACATCCCTAAACGGTGGATGAAGTTAGGGTGCATTCATCTCGAAGCCGACCACGTGGGGTGGGCGGCGGAATAAGAAGGGAAATTCAGATGCGCAAGATCAGCTTGATCGCCGTCGCCGCCGTTTTGATCCTGATTGGCGTTGGGGTAGAGGCCGGAGCATGGTCGGTTTCAACCGCCGGCGCGCATGCCGCCAGTACGGGGATTGATCCATCAGGACTGATGACCGCCAAGGATCTGCCGACCTCGCACTACGATGACTACTCATTGGTGTTCCCGGCAGTAATCGGACAGTAATCCCCGAGGCAGAAACGGCCCAAAACCCCCTGGCATCTGCCTAGACGCCGCGCCCGGTCCCCGTCCGGGCGCGGTATCTTTTTTGGCCGCTACTTGACAGCCAATTCTGGCTCGATTGTCGACGGATCGTCGATCTCAGGTTTGTTTGCGCAGGTTGCGGTCGGCCTCAGCGCATTGGGGGTCCCTCGCAGGGGGACTAGGCAAGCCGCTCGCCCTCGGATCGAAAAGATTCATCCCTTGGTCCCCGCAGCCAAGCTTGGCCCAAAACGACGACCTGTGACGGTGATCACAGTGCGACTCGGCTGCCGCATCTAGGGTCAGCATCATCGGACGGAGGAGGAATTCAATGCTGACGACGACATTCCGGCAGACCCGTGAAGTCATCGGCGAGTGGCGGCTTCGCGCCCGCTCACGGCGCGAGTTGGCACTGCTTGGTGAGATCGATCGGCACGACCTTGGCTGCCGCTTCGACGTGCAGGCGGAGATACGCAAGCCGTTTTGGCGGGCCTGAGCGTTGGAGCGGGCAAACTCTTTCAAGCTTGCGTTGCCCGTGCCAAAGCGTAACTGCGGTTAATCGCGTACAGCGCCTGCCACCGCTTCAGTATCTTCTTCGGTGCCGGCGAGCAATGTGGCGCCGACCTCGTGGCTGGGTGCTCCAACAAATAAGGTGCTTATTTTCCCATCCGATGGCTATCTCGCATGGACGGTAGGGAATTGCGGCTTCTTGTGCCGTAGTTGGCCAATAGGTCTCATAATCTCGACCCGCAGACGGTGCAGGAGACGATTGCTTATTTTGGGCGTATCCGATCGAGACGCTTACAAGCAGGGCTAAGGCCGCTACGATACTGACAAACGCAAAGCGCATGGTGTTTTCCTCACAATTCGGTAGCCTGTTCTACTTTAAAGTGTTTGCGCGAACAGTCTATCACGCTGTTTCCCCACCCAGATGACGCCGGAGCAAAACACCCGGTCCGTCCAGCGGCCTCGTGCCCATAATCTTGAGGGCATGCCATAGACTGACCTGGTTGGTCGTTAGTACGGGTTTTCCCAGGTCGCGCTCCAGCCGATCGACGACGCTAAATGTACTCCAATTGCCGCAAGCCAGCATGACCGCGTCGGCTCCCGGCCTGTCCGCCTGGCGCCCGACATCGAGGGCGGTTTGCGGATCGAGGAGTCCGATATCGAGATTGCGGACGAATCCCAGCGCCTCTTGGGCGAGGACTTTGACCCCGTTTGCTTCGAGAAACGCCGCGACACTCTGGTTGACCGAAGCGCTCCATGGCGCCCCGAGCGCAATTTGTTTGACGGAAAGCGCACGCAACGCCTCAAGCAGCGCGGTTGAGGCCGTGGTGGCAGGCTTCCCGCTCGCTGCGCTTATGCGCTTGATCAATTCCTGGTCGTATCCGGGGCCGTTGCGCGACGACGGGGCAGTGGCTGGAAAAATGATCACGTCAACGTCGACATCGGCCAGTTTTTGACTCTCGGTTTCGATTTCCTGGACAACCCGCAGGGTCGACTCTGCATCCACGTTGTTCAATCGCATGCGCGCGACGTGCAGCGTGATGTCTTCCGGCAGCGCTCCACCGATATCCGCCTCCTGTACGGAGCTTGAGGACGGGAGAAGTATCCCTATCCGCCGAAAGTCCTTTCGCTGTTTCATGGCAACGGCAGTCATATTCACGCTGCCGCTTTGCGCATGGATGAGCGCAATCTTTCTGTGGCTGCGACATCAACTTTGAAAGTCTCGGGGTCGAGCACGACGCCGTAAAGCTCCTTGACGGCGGCGAGCGAGATGTAGCCCTGCATGGCGTCGGCGGCGACGTCTTCGACCGGACGTTCGAGTGGAGAGCCGTAACCGCCGCCACCGCCCGAGCGCATGCGGAAGGCGTCGCCCGGCTCGAGGAACGCTACCAGCACTTTGGCGTTTGGGAAGTCGGTCTTCCACTTGTTGTCGATGCGGATCGCCACCTCATTGCCGGTCGCGTCGCCGCCGCCTTCCAGGCCCCACGGCTTGCAGTGGGCGCGCTCCACGTGGCTGTTAAACGTCATCGGCACCCGCGCGCGCACGACACGCTCAAGACCCAGTCCGCCGCGATGACGGCCGGCGCCGCCAGAATCCTGGATCAGTTCATAGCGCTCGACCACCAGCGGAAACTTCACCTCCGACTGCTCGCTCGGCGAATTGTGAGTGTCGCCGTCATTGATGCAGACCGTGCCGGAGACACCGTCCTGATTGCGCTTGGCGCCCCACCCGCCACCCAACGGTCCAAAATTGGCGAGGAAAAATTCGGACGTGTGCGGATTGACGCCGTGCGTCTGCGCGATCACCAGATCGGCATGATGCCCGGCGATGACCCGGTCGGGGATCACTGGCGCCAGCGCTTTGAACACCGTGTCAACGATGGTCATCGGATAGGTCATCCACCAGCGCATGGGCGCCGGCCGCACGGCGCTGACGATGCGCCC
>JASHVC010000452.1 GCA_030039655.1 Xanthobacteraceae bacterium
AGCGCAAGTTCTTCGACGCCGAAGCCGAAGCGATCCAGCACGATCTGGAACGGCAGCTCCCCGGCTACGAGATCGACCTGCAGAGCGGCAACAGGGATGAAAATATCTTCGTAGTCGCCGCGTGGAGCGACCGCACCATGGGCACGCGCTACCTCTACGAGGCGGCATCCAAGAAGCTGACCAAGCTGGCGGAAATCGCACCCTGGCTGCCCGAGAGCGATCTCGTAGAGGTGAAGCCGATCACCTTCCAAGCGCGCGACGGCCTCACCATCCACGGCTACCTCACCCTTCCCCGCGGCGGTGGCAAAAAGCTGCCGCTCGTCGTCAACCCCCATGGCGGGCCGTGGGCGCGCGACTCGTGGGGCTACAACGCCGAGGTCCAGTTTCTCGCCAATCGCGGTTATGCCGTGCTGCAGATCAATTTCCGCGGCTCGACCGGATATGGACGCGCATTCTGGGAAGGGAGCTTTAAAGAGTGGGGAAAAAAGATGCAGGACGACGTCAGCGACGGCGTCAAATACACGATCGCCCAGGGCATCGCCGATCCGAAACGCATCGGCATCTATGGCGGCAGCTACGGCGGCTACTGCACGCTTGCCGGCCTCGCCTTCACGCCGGAACTGTACGCCTGCGGCGTCGACTACGTCGGCGTGTCCAATCTATTCACGTTCCTGAAAACCATTCCGCCCTACTGGAAGCCGATGCTCGATATGTTCTACGAGATGGTCGGCAATCCGGAAACCGACAAAGCGCTGTTGGCCGAGGCCTCGCCCGTGCTGCACGCCGACAATATCCGCGTGCCGCTATTGATTGCGCAAGGCGCGCAGGATCCGCGCGTCAATGTCGACGAATCCGATCAGATGGTGGCGGCGCTCAAAAAGCACGGCATCCCGGTCGAATATCTGGTCAAGGAGAACGAGGGGCACGGCTTCCACAACGAAGAGAACCGCTTTGAGTTTTATGAAGCCATGGAGAAGTTTCTCAAAAAATATCTTTCTTAAAGCCCTAACTTCCACTTCGCGCGGCGTGAGCGACCGCAGATTCATGAGTATAGAAGGCTCATGAAACGGGTAGTTTGGTCTACCGGCTCCACGCTCTTAGCTTCTGCTAATGGCCGGTATCGCGCGAAGCCCTCTGCGCGAAGCCGACACGCTGGGCAGGTACCGCAACCAAAGCCCCACCTATGCCGCTGGCTTCGGTCGCCGTGGTAGCACGTGTGGGAATGTTCGATGATGAGGTCAAGGAGCTCGGTACCGCCAAGGTCGTGTGCCAGAGACCAAGTTTGTGCCTTATCGATCCACATCAGTGGGGTGTGGAGGACAAATCGCGCCTCCATCCCAAGATTGAGCGTCGTCTGCAGGTTCTTAATCGTGTCATCACGGCAATCCGGGTAACCCGAGTAGTCCGTTTCACACATTCCGCCAACCAAGTGCTTCAAGCCGCGACGATAGGCGACACAAGCTGCGAGGGTGAAGAACAAGATATTGCGACCCGGTACAAACGTACTCGGCAGATTGTTTTCAAGCATCTTGATCTCAATATCGCGCGTCAGCGCGGTATTGCTGATCTCACCCAAAACACAAAGGTCGATCTCATGGTGCTCGCCCAGCTTTTGCTTCCAATCAGGAAAACGTGCAATTTCCTCCCTCACCTTGTGCGCGCACTCAAGTTCAACGACATGCCTTTGGCCATAATCAAAGCCAATGGTTTCGACCAGATCGAATTGATTTAACGCCCAAGCCAGACAGGTGGTGGAGTCCTGCCCGCCAGAAAACATCACAAGACTTCCGTGACCACCGAGATTCACGTTCGTTTTTCCTCAACCGACGCCTCGCGCTTTCGCCAAGACATAAGACGCATCTTAGGCGTTGCGTCTCGCGCTGTTCGGCTGCACGGACGCTTTCCAGCAAAATTTGAATACGTGTTTGGTGGCGGACTAACCAGAACAGGCCGCTTGTTCAGCACGAGCCCAGATTCGTTTGCGACCCGTAGATGCTGGTGAACGGCGGAGTCCCGACGGGAATTTGACCAAGCGTTTCATTGACGCCGGGCGGCGGCGTCGCGGTCCCGGGAAGGCCGCCCGCACCGCTAACGGAGATCGAACCTGCACCGTTGCAGGGCAAGCCGGTGATCGGATTTGTTCCGGTTGCACTACCGCCAATGGCCGAAGTGGTTCCCGGCAACGTGCCCGGGTTGATCGGCGACACCGGAGGCTCGGGCATTTCCGGGAGGCTGAATGGACTCGTGAGATTTTGCGCCAAAATCAGCGGGGGCGTTGCCGGGGAGCTTGGTAATGCATGGGTCACCGACATCCCGGTGGAGTGACCGATCGTTGCTGACGCAACGCCGCCGATCAGCGTGACCGCCACCACCGCAGGCGCTATCCCGACGGCAAATCTTGCCTGCATGACATCCTCCTTGAGCCCATCATCGGGGCGTGCCAATTCGGAATGCGAGCCCGATAACGGCAGTTCACGCCCCACGCACCCGGAAAAATCTATGGCAAAGCCGCCAGAACCGCAACGAAACACCGCCGATCCCGGCGCCAAGTAATTTCGCGTAATATCCGTTGCGGCGGCGCCGATTCGTCACGAGGCCGCCACACAACCCTCCTAGAGATGCCATTGAGGGAGGGGCGATTCGGGAAGGAAACGGCCATGGCCCTGTACCCCGATACCGCCGAGCAGGTCCGGACGGTCGCCTACGCCAAAAACAGATGCCCGCAGTGCAACGACTGGCTACTGGCGCCTGACTGGTCCGAATATCTCAGCAAGCGTTGCGTACGTCACACGTGGTCTTGCGAGGCATGCGGCTACGCATTCGAGACGTCGGTGTTCTTCGCTGAGGCCGAGGCGGCTTATCGTCCACATTCGCACCGTCATTACCGCTGCGGCGGGTAGCGGTGTGTGCGGCCGGTGAAATCACGCACTGTGGAACCGTCGGCCGAGAGATAGTTCGGCCCGATCGGAGATTTTCCATAGCCGCCCGGAATGTCGAGCACGTAGGCCGGCTGGCACAGCCCCGAAGTGCGGCCGTGCAGCTTTCGCATCAGCGCCTGGCCCTCCGCGATTGTGGTGCGCAAATGCGCGGTGCCGCGCGCCAGATCCGCATGGTGCAAGTAGTAGGGTTTGATCCGGCACTCGACCAGCGCCCGCATCAACGCGCCAAGCGTCTCGACATCGTCGTTCACGCCGCGCAGCAACACCGTCTGCGAAAGCATCGGGATGCCCGCATCGATCAATCGCGCGCAGGCCGCTTTCGTTTTTTTGCTTAGCTCGCGCGGGTGATTGGCGTGCAACACGACGAAGCTTGCCTTGTTGTTCACGCGTAGCGCCCGCACAAGCGCGGCAGATACGCGCTCCGGCGCCGCGACCGGG
>JASHVC010000453.1 GCA_030039655.1 Xanthobacteraceae bacterium
AGATAATTTCTGATCGGGTGATATTCACGCCAATCGGGACGCTCATTTTTGCAATTGTCGAGCGGAATGAAACCGGAATCCAACGACGCCTTGGTGGCCTCGTCGTAATAGATTTGAAAAAGGTAGATGTCCGCCACGTACTTTTCTCTACCGAGCCCAGAAATGCTTCGAAAATAGTATATTGGCGTGGGCTGGCGTTTTTCATAGCAAAGAGGCCACAGGTATGCCCTGCGATCAGTGTTTCCACCACTTATGCACAGAAACCCCCGCTGAGAGGCCGCAAAGTGGCAAAGCAACAGGACGCCAAAAGGCCCCAGCGCCAAGGCCGGGCTAAGGAGAACATGCGTCGCGCGGGGGCGTAACGCATTCGGTCCATGCCGCGTTGCGCATGCCAGCTAGAGAAGAAAGTGCATGCGCCAGGCAGGCCAAACAAAAATAGCCCAGGCGCCTCCGGCGGTCTGTCCATTACCAAACATTTCGGCGGTATAATCGCGCAGTGAGTCGGCGCCGATTGTTGCGTCCGCGTAAGCGGCGCGGCTTGCCGAGACCCCCAACAGGGTCGCCCCCACCCTCAAGGCAGGCCGCGCCGTCAGTGCGCTTCGTGACGTTCAGCGCCAGGTGCACATCACCGCAATCATGCGTTTTAGCTAGACGTCAATCCAGTGCCGTTGTTGCAGCGGAACTGAAAGAGCAAGCCCGGCTCAAGACCGAGCTTGCTGTAATGCCGAACACGCTAAGGCGTCCGCCTCCGGCGGATCAGCATCTCGCGTGCCCCGCACATGCGTTATATCCGGGACTTCCGCCGCCGGTCAGCGCAGGATCGTCCGAGGGGTCGACGTGCCAATTCGGAGTGTAAAACGACCGATCAGGCACGTAGTAACGCCCGTGATGCGCGGGTGCGGCGGTCTGGGCGAATGCCGGCGACGCGATGGTCGCCAATGCGACGGCGGCGATGAGAGCGAGTTTCGATGTGTTGATCATTCTTCTTTCTCTTGGCTGAGAAGTTACTGCGCCCCTACCGCATATATCGGGGCATGATGCGACTTTTGAGTGAAGGCTCGTTCACGAAATTATCAGTAACTTCAAGGTGTTAATGGCGCTTTTATCTCCACCTTTATGGAGAAATATTGCAGCGGAAAATGCCCGCGCAGGCGTGCGAGCGGCCGCGCGGCGATTGCAGAATTAGCGCCGATGATCCAGACAACGGCGTTCGGGATGCGATCCCATTACCGCCACGTAAACCGGGCGCCGCGGAAGCAATCCAGGGACGCGCGCAGTGCATCGAAGCCATACTGGATTGCTTCGGCGCGGAGGCCGCCACCGGACTTAATCCGATGGCTTCTTGCAGTGACGGTTAGCGCCTCAACCAAACACTGAATAGTCGGAGATCGGCTCGACGACATAACCGTAGCGCAGATTACTCGGATCGGCGCCGTTCTTCGCATACTCGGCCTTGAGCCTGGTGAGCTTGTCGTTCTTAAACTCAAGCTCCGCCTTCTTCGGCTCGATATTGTAAAGCTTGGCGTTGTTGCCGCCGAAGATGGTGTTTTTGACCGGACCATCGGCAGGTCCAAGCGCGGCAAAGCCGTATTTTTTCTGCATGTCTTCTGGGATTTCGAAACGGCGCAGACCTTCAATCTGCCATTGCGGCGAGCCGGTCCACACTGCGTCGGTGCCCCAGCACACGCGATCGACGCCCATTTCCTTGGTCATGGTGCCGAGCAGCGCCGCTGTCACTCGCGGCTCGGCGATCAGCGTCATGGCGAATAGCTGGCCGACGTCCGCATAGACGTTGTTGACGCCATACTGCGCCGGGATGTCGGCGAGATCGCTGGTCCACGAGATGCGGCCGGTGCGTTCGAACTCCGCCCACGCCACTTTCGGATCGCCGCCGACGTGGCGGTAAGCGCCGTGGTAGATGATGAAGTTGAGCTGCGGCCAGTCCTTGGCCGCCTGGCCGACGTCGCTGGCGTCGACGAAGCCGCGCAGGTTCGGAAACTGCCGGTCCAGCGGCGGCGCGAACAGCCCCTTATGCACGCAGACGTTTTTGATCCCGGCTTTGACAAATTTCTCATAGCCCAGATAGGCGACCTTCTCGTCGTCCATGCGCCATGGATAGCGGCTGGTTTCCTTGTGAGTGTTGTCGCCGATGGTGTAGCCCTTCATCGATTGCGGCTTGAGCTCCAGCGCGGCATCGATTTTCTCCAGCCAGCCCGGCTGGCCGGGCGTGAAGATGGCGTGAGAGAACAGGCGGCGCGAACCGAAATGGCTGTTCACCTTCTCGCGCGCCTGGGCCATCTGCTCGTTGGTCAAGAACCAATCCTGCTCGATGTCCGACGGAGCCGACGAGATCAGCGCGATCTTGGTGTCGCTGTCGAGGAACATTTCCTTGAAGTAGTTGCCGTACTTCAGGTCATCGATGGTCTGTTCCTTTTCCGCCAACTCCTTGTTCCACCCGGCCTTGCCGACCGCGGCGCGCATGGCGACGAAGTTCTTGATGCGGGTGTCGTCGCGCAGGAAATGCGTGTGCATGTCCATGATGAACTGATCTTTGAGTCCGGCGGCGCGTTCCTCCGCCATCGCCGGCGTCGCCGCCTCGGCGGGCGTCACATCAAAGAAGTGGCCGAACGTCTCGTTCATCGCCACGTAGGACGCCGCCATGCCGGCCGCGGTCTGGAAGAAGCGGCGGCGCGACAGGCCCTGCTTCTTCGCCAGGTTGTCGCCGAGATCGAGCAGGCGCGCCTGCAATTCGCGCTGCTTCTCGGTCTGCGCGTACGGATAGTATTCGTCGCTCGACACGACCTGGGTGGGGATCGGGGTCTGGTGCGGCAGCAATTCCGACGGCGTCAGCCTTGCGCGATCTTCGTCGCTGATGAATCCCATGCTCTCCTCCTTGTCACGATCGCCTCGGGCGGCGGCCGTCGCTCCCTGCCCCGAACATATCAGAGCGGCCGGGAGCGGCGAAGAGCGCCCGGCTCTCTCTTTTCTGATGGAACTAGTCCGCCATCGCGTAGGCCTTGCACCAGCCACTCGGGCTGACGTCGCCCTCGACGACCTTGCATGACCGTGGCTCCACGAACAGCGAACAGGTGGCACACATTGCAATGCCCTGGGGCGTGTCCTGATATTGCGCCGCTTCTTTCGACATCTTTTCGGCGCCGCGGGCGAGGCCAAACGGCACCGACAGAGCCATCGGCACCGCCAGCAGCAAAAGACGCCGCAACGGATCGCATGCGCCGCGCCCCCTGCCCGCCGCGCCGCCCCGCTCGACAGCG
>JASHVC010000454.1 GCA_030039655.1 Xanthobacteraceae bacterium
GGCTACGATGTGACGCGCTACGCGCTCAATTGTTTTGGCGGCGCCGGTGGCCAGCACGCTTGCCTGGTCGCCGACGCGCTCGGCATGACCAGCGTGCTTATCCACCCGCTGTCATCGCTTCTGTCCGCTTACGGCATGGGGCTCGCCGACATCCGCAGTGTACGCCAGCGCGCGATCGAGGAGCCGTTCGGCGACAAGGCGCGCAAGACGCTTGAGAGCGTGGCGCGGCGCCTGGGGCGCGACGCGATTGCCGAAGTAAAGAGCCAAGGCGTGCAGGCGAAGCAGATTAAACTGCATATACGCGCGCACATTCGTTACGCCGGCACCGACACGCCGCTGATCGTCGAAGCGGGCAAGGATGGCAAGCTGGCTTCGCTTGCAATGATGAAGTCCGCGTTCGAGCGCGCGCACAAAGCGCAGTTCAGCTTCGTGGACCGCACCAAAGCATTAGTCATCGAGGCAGTGTCGGTCGAAGCGATCGGCGGCGGTGCCAAATTCAGAGAAAAGGCGCGCAAAACCAAACGCGGCAGGCTGCCGGCGCCGGCGCGCCGCACGCGCTTCTTCTCCGGCGGCAAATGGCACAAAGCGCTGGTCTACACCCGCGAGACGCTCACGCCCGGGAACAAAGTGAAGGGTCCGGCCATCGTCATCGAGCCGCATCAGACGGTCGTGGTTGAGCACGGCTGGCAGGCCGAGCTAACGGCCAAGAACCATCTCGTGCTGCGGCGCGTGCAAAAACTCAAACGCGCCCGTGCCGTCGGCACCCACGCCGACCCGGTAATGCTCGAGGTGTTCAACAATTTGTTCATGTCGATCGCCGAGCAGATGGGCGTGGCACTGCAGAACACCGCCTATTCGGTGAACATCAAGGAGCGGCTCGACTTCTCCTGCGCAATATTCGATCCCGTCGGCTCGCTGGTCGCCAACGCGCAGCATATCCCAGTCCATCTCGGCTCGATGGACAGAGCCGTCGAAACCATCATTCGTGAAAACAAGGGCAACATCAGGCCGGGCGACGCCTATCTCATGAACGCGCCGTATAACGGCGGTACGCACATCCCCGATCTCACCGTCTGCACGCCGGTTTTCGATAGCGCGCGCCGGAAAATCCTGTTCTGGGTGGCGGCCCGTGGCCATCACGCCGACATCGGCGGCATCGCGCCGGGGTCGATGTCGCCGGTCGCCACCACCATCGACGAGGAAGGCATCTACATCGACAACTTCAAGCTCGTCGATCGCGGCAAATTCTGTGAGCGTGAGCTATACGACCTGCTCACCAAGGCGAAATATCCCGCGCGTAATCCGCTGCAGAACGTCAACGACCTGAAGGCGCAGATCGCGGCGTGCGAAAAGGGCGCGCAGGAAATGCGCAAGATGGTCGCCGAATTCGGCCTCAACGTCGTGCATGCCTACATGAAACACGTCCAGGACAACGCCGACGAAAGCGTGCGCCGCGTCGTCGGCCGGTTGCACGACAGCGCCTTCAGCTACGAGGCCGACCAGGGCAACGTGATTGCGGTCAAGATTACAGTGGACAAGAAAAAGCGCGAGGCGACGGTCGATTTCACCGGCACTTCGCCGCAGCAGGGCACCAACTTCAACGCCCCCGAGCCGGTCACGCGCGCCGCCGTGCTCTACGTCTTTCGCGTCATGGTCGATGACGACATCCCCCTGAACGCCGGCTGCTTACGTCCGATCCACATCGTCATTCCGAACAATTCGATGCTGGCGCCGCGCTATCCGGCAGCGGTCGTCGCCGGCAATGTCGAAGTGTCGCAGATGGTCACCGACACGATGTTTGGTGCGCTCGGCGCCATGGCGGCGGCGCAGGGCACTATGAACAACGTCAATTTTGGCAACGACAAGTATCAGTATTACGAAACGATCTGCTCAGGCTCGCCGGCAGGACCCGGTTTCCCTGGCACCGACGCCGTGCACACGCACATGACCAACACGCGGCTCACCGATCCGGAGATTCTGGAATTTCGTTATCCGGTGGTGCTGGAGGATTTCCACATCCGCAAAGGCTCGGGGGGCAAGGGCAAATGGGTCGCCGGCGACGGCGTCGTTCGCACGATCCGCTTTCTGGAAAAGATGGAATACACGATTCTGTCCGGCCACCGCCGCATTCATCCGTTCGGCATGGCCGGCGGCGAGGACGGCCAGATCGGCGAGAACTGGGTGCGCAGAAAAGATGGCCGCGTGGATCGGCTCAAAGGCGCCGACGCCACCGTGGTTGAGGCGGGCGAAGCGATCGTCATCCAGACGCCGACGGCGGGAGGATACGGCAATCCGAACGGCGGATCGTGAGCGCGGCCCCGTTCAATGCGATCAAATAACGTCCGTTCGCCGTTCGTCCCCAAATCGAAGGGGCATACGTAATTTTGCTTACAAGTAACGTGCTGTAGCTTTCTGCGAGCACGCGGCGCCGAGTATTTGAGCTTCGAGGTCGCACAACTTTGTGGCGTTTAACAACCGAGCGGTTTTCTTAACTGGATTCTAGCTGTCGTCTTCTAAGGTCAGCCTTTCCTCGGTGAAAGGCTCGCGATGTTTCGGGTCTTGACTTGTCTAGGCGGTCAGCACGACCCCCGCCTAGTTTTACTTGCCGGCTGCGTTTGCTTCTTGGCGAGCATCGTCGCAAT
>JASHVC010000455.1 GCA_030039655.1 Xanthobacteraceae bacterium
CGATGCAGGGTTTGCAGCATGAGGCCGTCGCCGCCGAGCGCCACGATCACGTCAGCGGTCTCCGGCCTTGCATCGCCGTAGCGGCGCACCAGCCTCCGGCGCGCCTGCTGTGCTTCCGCCACCGAACTGGCGACGAAGGCGATGCGCTTGTAGCGTGGTGCGGCGGGGGCTGCGGGGCGCTTGGGCATAACGGGCGAGCTTCGTCGATGAGGCTTGATGGACTGACCTTGCGACTACGGCGATACGAGCCGCGGAGAGGGACATGGAACGCGCGGTTTTCGTCTATACGACCTATCCATCCGTTGTCGAGGCGGAACGCGCCGGGCGGGCATTGGTCGAGCGTCGCCTCTGCGCCTGCGTCAATATTCTCCCCGGCATGGTCTCTTTCTATTGGTGGCAGGACAAAGTCGACCGCGGCGAGGAAGTGGTGATGATCATCAAAACGCGCGCCAGCTTGACGGATAAAGTGCGCGTGGCCGTCAAGGAGATGCACTCCTATACCACGCCTGCCATATTGGTGCTGCCGATAGAAAGCGTCGATTCTGACTACCACGCTTGGATCGTGGCGGAAACGAACGGGTAGGGTGATGATATGAGGAGACTTGCGGCAATCGCGCTCGCCGGCTGCGCGGCGGCTGTTTTAGTTCAAGCGCCGGCCTGCGCACAAAGCTTTCCCGACCATCCGATTAAAGTCGTTGTACCGTACCCACCAGGTGGACCGGCCGACACGGTGGCGCGCGTGACCACCCAGGGCCTTGGCGCTCAGCTCGGCGGCAACGTGATTATCGAGAATGTTCCCGGCGCCGGCGGCAGGTTGGCGACGAGGGATGTCACGCGCGCGGCTCCAGATGGTTACACGCTGTTGCTCGGCAGCTCGAACGAGTACGCCATCACGCCGGCGCTCTACCGAAATCTCGACTACGACCCGGTGAAGGACTTCACCGCCGTGGCGGGGCTGGTAACCGATTCCATTGCCATCGCGGTCAATCCGTCCGTGCCGGTGCATTCGCTCAAGGAGCTTGCGGCCTACGCCAAGGAGCATCCTGGCAAACTCACGTCCGGCTCGACGGTCGGCATCATTCCGCATCTGGCACTTATGTACTTCCAGGTGCACATGGGGCTCGACATTGTGTTCGTACCCTACAAGGGCGCCGCGCCTGCGCTCGCGGACTGCATGGGCAATCAGATTCAACTGTGTGCCAGCGCTAAGTCGGTGCTGGTGCCACTGATCACTAGCGGCAGGCTGCGCGGCCTTGCGGTTTCCAGCACCGAGCGTTGGCCCGAAGTCCCCGACGTGCCAACATTCCGCGAGAGCGGGCTCGATGGTTTTCCGCCGGTGGTCGTGTTCGGGTTGTTGGCTCCGACGGGCACGCCGCCTGACGTTATTGCCAAGATCAACGCGGCCGAAAACGCAGTGCTGAAAACTCCCGAAACTCAGGCCGCGATCGCCAAGCTCGGTCTCAATCCGCTGGTGTTGAGCCCGCAAGGGCTCGCCAAAGCGCTCAGCGACGAATTGCTTTTGTGGAGGGCAGTCGTGAGCGAAACGGGCGTGCACTTGGACTGAGCTTCAAGCTGCGACATTTTGGCGCCGAAGCCACGCCCCCTTATCTGTGAGTCAGCCGGCCCCGACGCGGGAATCTTTTGCCTGCTCTGAGGCCTGATTTTCCGGGCGTTTCCTAGAGGAACGCCTGGGGACCCCACCCTCCATTACCGGAAGTTCACGTAGGTGAACGGAAGCCTCGTGCGCACTTCAGCACGCATTCAGTGCGGCCCGCATAAAACTCCTCTCGACAAAGGCGCACTTCTTCTCGACGCGCCGAACAATAAAACAAAGGAGAATACCATGTTGAGGAAATTCGCCGTCGCGATGCTTGCGACCGCTTTGATCGCCGGCCCGGCCCTTGCCGCATCGCCCGCGGGCAATGCCGGCTCCCCCGCCACTGTCACCGCGCCTGCTTCGACCACGGTCGACAAGCCGATGGCCAAACCGGCCACCAAGATGGTCAAGCATTTCCGCAGCCACGTCGTCCGCCACAAGGTCGGCAAGATCAAAGTGGCGCAGCACTTCAAGTCGACAAAGGCGCCTCGGCACCACATCGCCCTGCGTCCAGCCAAGCATTCGAAGTTCAGCAAGGTCGGCAAGGTCAACAAGATCAATAAGACCAGCAAAATCATCAGGAGCAACAAGACCACCCATAGCTGAAGCAGCGGAATTGCCCGCGAGCGGCGCTGTTGGCATCACATAGGGTAAGGGCTGACACGCGCTTCGTGTGCACCGGCTTGCAGGCGTCTGCGGTAGGAGCTTCTACGCCTGCAAGCCGGATCAAAGCGTCCCTGGCATGATAACAACAAAATGCCGATGGGATAGGGAGGCCGGCCGCAAATGCCGGCCTCTTTTTTCGCCGTCACGGCGTCGGCTGCCACTCGACCGGCACGTGCTCGTAGCCGCTGGCGGTCTTGATTAGGTGGCCGCAAGCCGGGAAGGGGAAGTGATAGCCGGTCACCAGCATTCGGTCGGCGGCGGCGCGGTCAAACAACCGCTTGCGCGTGGCAATGGTTGCGTTGCCGTCGACGTCGAAGGCGGCCTGCCAATCCGGATGACGGGCAAACACGGCGGGATGCTGTGCGGTGTCGCTCAGCACCATAAGCGATTGGCTGCCGGAATGGATGGCAAAGACCGTGTGTCCCGGGGTGTGGCCGGGCGCCGCCACCGTGACGATGCCGGGCGCCACTTGCTCGCCCGGCTCGTAGTGGGTGACGGTCTTGGTGATGTCGGAGAAAATCCGACGCTGATTGAGAAAGGTCTCCTTCATGCCTGCCGGCGCTGCGTTCAGATTGCCATCGTCCATCCAGAATGCCCATTCGGGCCCCGGCACCATGATCTCGGCATTGGCAAAGATCAGATTGTTGTCCTTATCCTTGATGCCGTTGATGTGATCGGGATGGAAATGCGAGATGACGATTTGATCGACATCCTTCGGCGCGATCCCGGCAGCTGCCAGGTTGTCGACGATCATTCCGGCGGTTGGTGAAATCTGCCCGCCGGTGCCGGTGTCGAGCAGCACGAGCTTCTTGCCGGTGTTGACGATCAGCGTGGTGAAAGGGGTCGCGAGTTTGTCGTGCGGCATGAACGCCGCGTCGAGCGCATGCTCTACTTCGGCGAACGGCGCGTTGCGGATGAACTCCTTGGTGATCGGGCGGTACCAGATGCCGTCATAGAGCGCGGTCAGCTCGAAGTCGCCGATCCGGTAGCGATAGATGCCGGGCGTCGATTTGCCCGCAAGGGGCGCCGCGGCCGATGCGGGATCTGAGCCTGCGACGGCAGCCGCCCCTGCGGCGGCACCGCCGAGCACTTCCCGTCTTGTTACCATCGGCATGCCCACCATCCGCTCACAGCGTCTCAGTGAAGAAGTCGCGCATCAGCGTGTAGGATTTGCGGCACAGCTTTTCGTCGTACTGCGTCGCCGGACCCCTGGCGGTCGGATCGCAGAACGAGTGTACGGCGGGGGGCCCGAACATCATGATCTGCCAATCGACCTTGGCCTTGGACAGCTCATCTTCGAGTGCGTCGATCATCGGCTTCGGCGTCACCGGATCGGCGCGGCCATGGATCGCCAGCACGCGGCCTCTGATGTTGCATGGCGTCCCGGCAACGACCGGGTTGGGATTGGTGACGTGGAACACCACCACCCCTTTGAAATCCGCGCCGGCGCGCGCCTGCTCGAGTGCATACCCGCCGCCCGCGCAATAGCCGATCGCCGCTTTCTTGCCGGCATCGATGATGCCGAGCTTTTGTGCCTCCGCCATGAGCGCGTCGTTAGCGGCGGTGCCGCAGGACAAGGTGAATGGCAGATCCTTGTGCACCTTGAGCATGCCGG
>JASHVC010000456.1 GCA_030039655.1 Xanthobacteraceae bacterium
GCTACTCGAGCGGCGGCCCGACATTGCGCAAGCCGAACGCACCATGCAGCAGGAGAACGCGCTGATCGGTGTCGCCGAGGCTGCCTTCTATCCGGATATCAGTCTCTCCGGAACGCTCGAGTGGATCGGCAAGAACCCGCTGCCTTTCAATGTCGCCAATGAAGTGTGGTCGCTCGGCGCCGCAGCCTCGCAACCGATCTTCAACGGTGGCCTGCTCTCGGCCGAGCTCGATGCGGCCCGCGCTACCTACTGGCAGAGCGTCGCCAACTATCGCCAGACCGTGCTTACGGCGTTCCAAGGGGTCGAGGACGAACTGGCGGCTATTCGTATCCTTTCCCAGCAACTCGCGGTGGCAGAGAAAGCAGCCGCTGAAGAGCGCATCGCTGTGCAGGTCTATGAAAATCAATTGGCGGCGGGAACGATCGCCTACACGACCGTAGCCACGGCGCAAATCGTACTTTTGGGCGACGAAGAGGCCGCGCTGACAGTTCGGCAAAACCTTTTCCTGGCCAGCGTCCTTCTGATCGAAGCACTCGGCGGCACATGGGATACCACGCTTTTGCCGACGCAAAAGGAACTTCAGGAATCGTTCTCGCTTTTGCCGAAATTGCCGACACAATAAAAAGATTCGGCAGTGCACAAAACCCACAACCGCCGCGGCCCCTGCAAACCCTTGATTTAGCGATTTATTTCTAAGACACTACGTTTGGCACTTGCCTGAAATAAGAAGTCGTCGCCGAGACAATCGTTCAGCTCGATGGCCTGTCTCCGATCGCCGCCGACGGGATTATGGCCAAATATTCATTAGGCTAAGCGCGCAGGTTCCCTTTAATCTCGGCTGCGGCCAGGATCGATGAACGCCCATTATGGACGAACGAACGCGTAAGACAGACGAAGGGTTGGCTCCCAATCTTCGCCGCACCACGCCGCAACCGGACGTGATCGAGCGGACTTCTTCCAAGACCCGCATAGCCGTTGTTGGATTGATCATCGTGGTCTTGCTGGGTCTGGGCGCCTATCAGATAGGGCGCGGAGTCTTGGCGCCACAGCCCACAACGGGACGACGCGCCCAGCTGCAGGCCGGGCTGCAATCGGTTGGCGCTGCGACCGTGACGCTCAACAGCGTTCCCGTCGTAGTCAACGCGCTGGGTACAGTTACGCCGATTGCCACCGTCATCGTTCAATCGCAGATCAGCGGCTACATGACCAACGTAAATTTCACCGAAGGCCAACTGGTGCAGAAGGGCGATCCCATCGCGCAGATTGATCAGCGGCCCTATGAGGCTCTGAGAGCTCAATACGAAGGCCAGCTCGCGCACGATCAAGGCTTGCTCAGCCAGGCGCTAATGGACCTCAAACGCTATCAAACTTTGGCGGAGCAGAATTCGATCGCCAAACAGCAGGCCGAGGATCAAGTCTTCATCGTGCAACAGTACCAAGGCTCGGTGAAACAGGACCAGGCATTGGTCGATGCCCAAATCCTGAACATCGCCTATTGCAACATCGTCTCGCCGGTCACCGGCCGCATCGGCCTGCGCCTGATCGATCCGGGAAATTACGTGGTAACCGACAGCACGACCGGTCTCGCCGTCATCACGCAGCTGCAGCCGATTACGGTGATCTTCTCCATTCCGGAGGACAATCTGCCCGACGTCATGCCGCAGATGAATTCCGACGCCAAGCTGCAGGTCACTGCGTTCGACCGCGCCAACGTCAAACAGCTCGGTGTGGGCAATGTTATCGCCGTGGACAGTCAAATCGATACGACCACCGGCACCGTGAAAGTGCGCGCACAGTTTGACAACGCCGATTACGCGTTCTTTCCGAACCAATTCGTGAATGCCCGTCTGCTCGTGAAGACCTTGCAGAATGCCGTTTCCGTACCGTCCGCCGCAATCCAGCTCGGCTCGCCCGGCACGACCCCCGGCAGCCCTCCAGCCCCGTATGTCTACGTCATCGATGACACCAGCAAAGTCGACGTGCGGCAGGTGATCACCGGGCCCACCTTCATCGCCAACAACAACAGCATGACCGCCATCACCTCGGGTCTGTCACAAGGCGAACGCGTAGTGACCGATGGCGCGGACCGCCTGCGTGCCGGACTCTCGGTGAACGTTACATCCGTTGACGGCAAACCGGCGCAGCCCGCGACCACGCCGCTAACCGGACCCGGGCAAAGACGTAATCGCGGTGAATCGCAAGGCCAGAGACCGGGTAACAGCAGTCATTAGCGCGCTAAAAGAAGCCACAAGCACCTTTGTGTAGGCGCGCAATTTGAAACGTTGAGATGAACGTCTCCGAACCCTTCATCCTTCGTCCGGTCGCCACCACGCTGTTGATGGTTGCGATCATGCTTTCCGGCCTGATCGCCTTCACCTTCCTGCCGTTGTCCACCTTACCGGAAGTCGATTACCCGACGATCCAGGTGACGACCCTTTATCCGGGCGCCAGTCCGGAAGTGATGACATCTTCGATTACGTCACCGCTGGAACGCCAATTCGGGCAGATGCCCGGATTGAATCAGATGACATCGGCCAATTCCGGCGGCGCGTCGGTGATTACTTTGCAGTTCAGCCTCGATCTGAGCCTCGATGTGGCCGAACAACAGGTCCAGGCCTCAATCAACGCTGCCGGCAACCTGCTGCCGAGCGACCTGCCTGCTCCGCCGATCTACGCCAAAGTCAACCCAGCCGATGCGCCTATTCTCACCCTCTCGGTCACCTCCAGCACATTGGCGTTGACCGATCTCGAGGATTTGAGCGAAACCCGCTTAGCGCAGAAAATCTCGCAGCTGAGTGGCGTCGGACTGGTCTCCATCAGCGGCGGCCAAAGGCCGGCGGTGCGCATACAGCTGAACCCTCAAGCGCTGGCCGCCTACGGCCTCAACATCGACGACATCCGCACTACGATTGGCAACGTCAACGTCAATACGCCAAAAGGCAATTTCGACGGACCAGCACAGGCTTCGACGATCAACGCCAACGATCAGCTCACCAGCTCCACCCAATACACCAACGTCATCATCGCCTACCGCAACGGAAACCCAGTCAGACTGTCCGATGTGGCGAGCATCGTCAGCGGTCCTGAAAACACCAAACTCGGTGCCTGGGCGAACACTACGCCGGCGATCATCCTGTCAGTCCAGCGCCAGCCGGGCGCCAACATCATTCAGGTCGTCGATCGCATCCAAAGCCTGTTGCCACAGATTCTGACCGGGCTTCCGGCCGCCGTTAACGTCAACACCTTAAGCGATCGCACGGTCACTATCCGCGCCTCGGTCGCAGACGTGGAATTCGAGCTGTGCCTTGCCGTCGTCCTCGTGGTCATCGTGATCTTTTTGTTCCTGCGCACGCTGCCCGGAACGATCATTCCCAGCCTATCAGCGCCGCTATCACTGATCGGCACATTCGGGGCCATGTATCTTCTCGGGTTCAGCCTCGACAATCTGTCGCTTATGGCGCTGACCATCGCCACCGGCTTCGTGGTGGACGACGCTATCGTCATGATCGAGAACATCGCGCGGTTCACCGAAACCGGCATGGCGCCGCTCGACGCGGCGCTGCGCGGATCGCAGCAGATCGGCTTCACCATCATCTCGCTGACGATTTCACTCATCGCCGTGTTGATTCCGCTGTTGTTCATGGGAGACGTGGTCGGGCGCCTGTTTCATGAGTTCGCCATTACACTGGCGGTCACGATTGTCATCTCCGCAGTCGTGTCCTTGACCCTAGTGCCCATGATGTGCGCCAGGCTTATCCGCCATCGTCCGGAATCCGAGCGCACCAGCTTCGATCTGCAAGCCGAACGCGTGTTCAATTCAATCATCAGGAGTTACGACGGCGCCCTCACCTGGGTGCTTGACCATCAGCTGCCAACATTGCTGGTCTTCCTAGTGACGCTCGTGCTGACAGCCCTGCTCTATTACGAGATCCCCAAGGGATTCTTCCCGGTGCAAGACACTGGGACGATCCAGGCCATCACCGAGGCCTCCCAAAGCGTGTCCTATCAGCAGATGGCCAACCTGCAGAATCAGCTTGCGGAAGCGGTGCTGAAGGATCCGGATGTGGAGAACCTGAGTTCGTACGTCGGGATCGACGGCACCAACCAAACGCTGAATACTGGCCGCTTCCTGATCTCGCTCAGGCCGTACGAACAGCGCAACCTCAGTGCCAGCGCGATCATTCAACGAATCCAAAACGAAGTAGCCGGCGTCAGCGGCATCACGCTGTACATGCAGCCGGTGCAGGACCTAACTATTGATTCAACGATCAATCGCGCGCCGTACAACTTCGTGCTCGAGGATGCCAATTCCGCGGAATTTGCCACGTGGGTGCCTAAGCTCATGGCGCGCCTCAACCAGCTGCCGCAGATCGCGGACGCCTCCAGCGATCTGCAGCAGCAAGGCACAGCGGTGAATCTCGTCATCGACCGTGCCACCGCAAGCCGTTTCGGCATCACACCGGCGACGCTCGACAACGTGCTTTACGACGCATTCGGTCAGCGCATCGTTTCAACCATCTACACCCAGTCGAACCAGTATCGAGTTATACTCGAACTCGATCCGGCGTTGCAGAAATCGCTCGAAGGATTGTCCGCGCTCTATCTGCCGTCGTCGACCTCTTCGTCAAACGGCCAAGTGCCGCTGTCGGCATTCGTCCACGTTGAGAAGCAAGCGAGCCCCTTGCTGATCACCCATTATGGCCAGTTCCCGGCGACGACGGTGTCGTTCAACACCGCGCCGGGCTACTCAATCGATGCCGCCATCCAAGCGATCCAGCAGGCGGAGAAAGACATCAGCCTTCCGGCAAGCTTCACAACGGCGTTTCAAGGCACTGCGGCCGCCTTTCAGTCGTCACTCGGCAACGAAGTGTTTCTGTTCCTTGCCGCGATCGTGACAATGTATATCGTGCTCGGCGTTCTTTACGAGAGCTTTATTCACCCCATCACGATTCTATCGACCTTGCCGTCCGCCGGCGTCGGTGCCCTGCTGTCCTTGATGGCGCTCGGCTACAATCTCGACGTCATTTCCATCATCGGCATCATTCTGCTGATTGGCATCGTCAAGAAGAACGGCATCATGATGGTCGACTTCGCGCTGGAAGCTGAGCGAGTCGAAGGCCGGTCGCCGCGCGACTCTATTCACCAAGCAAGCCTGCTGCGCTTCAGGCCGATCCTGATGACCACCATGGCGGCAATCCTGGGCGCATTGCCGCTGATGCTGGGAACCGGCGTCGGCTCGGAGCTGCGCCATCCGCTGGGCGTCTCCCTCGTCGGCGGATTGATCGTCAGCCAATTGCTGACATTGTTCACCACGCCAGTCGTCTATTTGTACTTTGATCGCCTGGCGCTACGGCTGACGGGACGCGGGCTGTCGGCACCCCTCGCCGGCGGCGAGCCGGCCGAATGAATATCTCGGCGCCATTCATTGGCCGGCCGGTAGCCACCACGCTGCTGACGATCGGCGTTGCCTTCGCCGGCATCCTCGGATTCTCGAGACTGCCGGTCGCGCCGTTGCCGCAAGTCGATTACCCCACGATCTCGGTGAGCGCGCAGCTCCCCGGCGCCAGCCCGAACACGGTCGCAACCAGCGTGGCCGAACCATTGGAACGTCATCTCGGACAGATCGCCGACGTCACCGAGATGACCTCACAAAGCGGCATCGGACAGACGCGCATCACGCTTCAATTCGATCTCAACCGCGACATCAATGGCGCGGCGCGTGACGTGCAGGCGGCAATCAACGCCGCGCGCGCCGACCTCCCCGCCGCGCTTAGGACCAATCCGACCTACCGCAAGGTCAATCCGGCTGATGCGCCGATCCTCATTCTGGCGCTGACGTCAGGGACCCTGACACAGGGCCAGATATATGACGCGGCGAGCAACGTTCTGGCGCAGCAGCTCTCGCAGCTCAGCGGCATCGGCCAGGTGATCATCGGTGGCTCCGCGCTGCCGGCCGTGCGCATTGAGCTTAACCCGCAAGCGCTGTTCAAATACGGCGTTGGTCTCGAAGACGTGCGTGCGGCGCTCGCCTCCGCCAACGCCAACAGTCCTAAGGGAACCATCGACGACGGAGATCAACGCTATCAGATCTACAGTAACGATCAGGCGACGAAGGCTTCGGATTATGCGCCGCTGATCGTTGCCTATCGCAACGGCGCGGCGGTCCAGCTCACGGACGTGGCTGCCGTAAACGATTCCGTCGAGGATGTGCGCAACCTCGGTCTATCGAACGGTCAGCCGTCGGTGCTCGTCATTTTATTTCGGCAACCTGGCGGCAATATCATCGACACCATCGACGGGGTGAAGGCCGAGTTGCCAACGTTGCAGGCAGCGCTACCCGCCGACATCAACGTGTCGATTGCGATCGACCGCAGCACGACGATCCGCGCCTCGTTGCACGACACCGAAATGACCTTGGTGATCGCGGTCATATTGGTCACGATCGTCGTGTTTTTGTTCTTAGGCGAAATCCGCGCCACTCTGATTCCGAGTGTAGCAGTGCCGGTGTCGATTCTCGGCACCTTTGGCGCGATGTACTTGGTGGGGTACAGCCTCGACATCCTTTCTTTGATGGCGCTGACTATTGCAACCGGGTTCGTCGTCGACGATGCAATCGTCGTACTGGAGAACATCTCCCGTCATATCGAGGCGGGGATGCCGCGCCTCCAGGCAGCCCTGCGGGGAGCGCGTGAGGTGGGATTTACTGTGCTGTCGATCAGCCTCTCGCTCGTCGCGGTGTTCACGCCCATCCTGCTGCTCGGGGGTATCCTCGGCCGGCTGTTCCGAGAATTCACCCTGACGCTGTCGCTCGCGATTATGATCTCTCTCGGGATCTCGTTGACGACCACGCCGATGATGTGCGCGCTGTTCCTACGCAACCGGCCGACTGAACAAGCACCGCGCCGCCGCAGTTTTTTCGATCGGATGCTGCATGGCTATGAGCGGACTCTCGGCTGGGCTCTTCATCATAGGCGGCTCGTGCTTGCTATCTTCTTTGGCGCAATCGCTCTGAATGCACTGCTGATCTATCTCGTGCCGAAAGGCTACTTTCCGCAGGAAGACACCGGGCGTCTGGTCGGTCAACTGCAGGCCGACCAAAGCGTCTCATTCAAGCTCATGTCGCAAAAGCTGCGGCAGATGATGGCCATCGTGCAGGCTGACCCGGCCGTCGAGCATGTGGTCGGTTATACGGGCGTGGGCAGCGGTGGAGGCTTCGGCCAGATCAACACCGGCTCTGTGTTCGTTTCGCTGAAACCGCTGGGAGAGCGCCCCTCCATCGATCAAGTCATCGCGCGCCTGCGAGGAAAACTCGCCCAGGTGCCCGGCGGTCGTCTGATCTTCTTCGCCGTACAGGATATCCGCGCCGGCGGCCGCCAAAGTAGCGCGCAGTATCAATACACCTTGCAGGGGGACAACCCCGCTGACGTGGCTGTCTGGTCGCAAAAGCTGCTCCAAGCGCTTGAGGGCAGCGGCGTGCTTGCCGATCTAAACTCCGATCAGCAACAGAAAGGACTGGAATCCGATCTGGTGATCGATCGCGACACCGCCTCCCGCCTCGGCATCACGCCGGCCCAGATCGACAATACGCTGTACGATGCCTTCGGGCAGCGCCAAGTGTCGGTCATTTACAGCGCGATCAATCAATATCACGTGGTCATGGAGATCGACCCGCGCTACACGCAATATCCTTTGTCGCTACGGGACATCTACGTATCGACGTCGGGGGGAGGAGCCTCAGGGACGCAAACGTCGAACATTCCAGCAAACTCCATCAGCAAGGAAGGCAACACCGCCACCTCGACCAGTTCAACTGCGGCGGCGACCGCCAACAACAATTCGGCGGAGAACGCTGCCATCAATGCGCTTGCAACCGGCGGCAAGAGCAATACATCGGCCGGCGCAGCGGTCAGCACCGCCCAGGAGACGATGGTGCCGCTCTCGGCCGTCAGCCACTACCAGCCCGGCACCACGCCGCTCTCGATCAATCATCAGGGACTATTTGTTGCGTCGACCTTATCGTTCAACCTGGCACCCGGCGCCACGCTTGGTGAAGCGTCCGCCGAGATCGATGCCGCCGTGAATCAAATCCACATGCCTGCGACAGTCCACGGCAGCCTTGCCGGCACGGCGCAGCTGTTCGCTCAATCGGCCAACAGCGAGTTGATCATGGTGATCGGGGCGATTGCCGCCGTCTACATCCTCCTGGGCGTGCTTTACGAAAGTTATGTCCACCCAATTACGATTCTTTCGACTCTTCCCTCGGCCGGCGTCGGCGCCTTCCTCGCGCTCATGTTGTTCCACACTCAGTTTGATATCATCGGTACGATCGGCGTCATCCTGCTGATCGGCATCGTCAAAAAGAATGCGATTATGATGATCGACTTCGCTATCGAAGCGGAACGATCGCAGAATTTGAGCTCTTACGACGCCATCTTTCAGGCCTGCGTGCTGCGCTTCCGCCCGATCATGATGACCACGTC
>JASHVC010000457.1 GCA_030039655.1 Xanthobacteraceae bacterium
ACCCGGTCGGCTCATCGTCGGCAATGCCGGTATCCTGCTAACGCGCATACTTTACGTGAAGCGGGGCGAGGCCAAGACGTTCGTCATTGTGGACGCCGGCATGAACGATCTCATCCGTCCAACCCTCTATGAGGCTCACCACGACATCAAGGCGGTTTGCGAACAGCCCGTCGGCGCGCCACGAATCGTCGCCGATGTGGTCGGGCCGGTGTGTGAATCCGGCGATTTTCTCGCCCTCGACCGCTCGCTGACGGCGCCGCTGCCGGGCGATCTCCTCGCCGTTATGACGGCGGGCGCCTATGGGGCGGTCCAGGCCGGGACCTATAACAGCCGTCCGCTCGTTCCCGAAGTGCTTGTGCGTGCAGGCGAATGGGCAGTCGTGCGGCCGCGTGTCACCGCCGAGCAACTGATCGCGTTCGACCGGCTGCCACCTTGGCTTTGACGCTGCGCTGCGTTGGCGCTGATGGCTTTAATCTTGCATTCGCATAAGGCGCACGAGAATGTGCCTTGAACCCGCCCTCATGTTAACGTGTTGTCTGGGAAAATGAGGTCTTGATGGGTCCGCGGAGCCATTTGTGACGGAAGCCAGTTTGCCCGGTCCGGTTCCTGATCAGGCTCGCGTTGCGCCAGCGCCCGAGTCCCTGCTCGCCCCCGCGTTGCGTCGCGCGCGCTGGACGATTTTTTGGGAACGCCTCTGGCCGGCTGTGGCCGCCGTGGCGACGGTGGTCGGGCTGTTCCTGGCCGTGTCGTGGCTCGGGGTGTGGCTGTGGCTCCCGCCGCTGGTGCGCGCGGCTGGCGTTCTGGTGTTCCTCGCCTTGGCCATCTGGGCCGCGCTCCCGTTCATCTGGCTGCGCATGCCCGGACAATCCGACGGCCTGCGGCGACTGGATCGCGACAGCGGCCTTAAGCACCGTCCGGCAACGACAATCGCCGACGAACTGGCGGTCACCTCGCAGGATCCTTATTCGCTGGCGCTGTGGAACGCGCATATCGAGCGCGCGCGCCAAGCCGCGCAGGCGCTCAAGGCGGGCTTGCCGTCGCCGCGCATCGCCAGGCGCGATCCCTACGCGCTGCGGGGCTTGGTCCTCATCGCCTGCATCGCGACGTTCTTCGCCGCAGGCGGCGAGCGCATCAAGCGCATCACCACGGCGTTCGACTGGCAGGGCGTGGTACTGCCGGCGAACTTCCGCGTCGACGCCTGGGTGATCCCGCCGCTTTATACCGGTAAGCCGCCGGTCATCCTGCCCGGCATCCGCCCCGGTGAAAACTTCGCGCAGTTGACGGGGCCGGTCTCGGTTCCGGTGAACTCGACGCTGGTCGTGCGTGCGACCGGCAAGGTCGATCTCGACGTATCGGGCTCAGGCGGCGTCACGCCCTCGAAGGAGGAAGTGCGCGCGCCTGCCGGCACCGAGGAACATCGCTTCACCATCGCGGCCACTGGCGCGGCGAGCTTGCGCGGTGTCGGCGACGACGTGAGCTGGGCGTTCAACGCCATTCCCGACAAGCCGCCGATTATCGCGCTGGCAAAGGACCCGCAGCAGCAGGGTCGTGGGTCGTTGCTGTTGTCCTACCGGCTTGAGGACGATTACGGCGTGACGGCAGCGCAGGCGACCTTCGTGCGCAAGGATGATGGTACGTCGCAAGGCGAGGACGCCCGTCCGCTCTACGGTCCGCCCGATTTCGCGCTGATCCTGCCGCAGGCGCGCACCAAAAAGGGCGTCGGCCAGACTATCAAGGATTTGACCGATCACCCGTGGGCCGGCGCCGAAGTGACAATGACGCTCATCGCCCATGACGACGGCGGCAATCTCGGCAAGAGTGAGCCGTTTACGTTCCGCCTGCCGGAGCGCGTTTTCGGCAAGCCGCTGGCGCGGGCGCTGGTCGAGCAGCGCCGCGATCTGGCCCTCGACGCCAATGCGCGCGAGCGCGTCCTCACCGCCGTCGATGCGCTCGCCTTGGCGCCGGATAAATTTGAAACCGGTGCCAGCGTCTATCTCGGGCTCCACACGATCTCGCAGTTGCTGGTGCACGCCAAGACCGACGACGATCTGCGCGATGTGGTAGGCCGGCTGTGGTCGATGGCTGTCGACATTGAAGACGGCGACATGGCCGACGCGCAAGCCGCGCTGCGTAATGCCGAAGAAGCGCTGCGCAACGCGCTCGAACGCGGCGCCAGCGACCAGGAGATCAAGCAGCTCATGGATCAGCTGCGCGCCGCCATGGACCGCTTCATGCAGGCCTTGGCTCAGCAGCTGCGCAACAACCACGAAGCCCACCCGCTCGATCGCAATGCCAAGATGCTGAGCCAGCGCGATCTGAAAAACATGCTGGACCGTCTGGAGAATATGGCGCGCAGCGGCTCGCGCGACGCCGCCAAGCAGCTTCTGTCCGAGCTCGAGCAGATGATGGAAAATCTGCAGATGGGGTCGGCGGACGCCAATGATGGCGACGATGATGACATGATGTCCCAGCTCGACGAGCTCGGCGACATGATCCGTCAGCAGCAGGATTTGCGCGATCGCACCTTCAAGCAGGGGCAGGAGCAACGCCGGCAGCGTGGCCCGCAGCCGCCTGGGGGCCGGCAGGGCCAACAGCAACAGCAGCCGGGTCAGCAGCAAGGTCCCGGCATGGGCCAGCTGCAGCAGGACCAACAGGCGCTGCGCGATCGCCTCAACAAATTGCTCGAAGAGTTGAAGAACCGTGGCTTCGGCCAGAACCAGCAAGGGCAGGATGGCCAAGGGCAGGGTCCGGATGGAGCGGATCAATTGGGCCGCGCCGGCCAGGCCATGGGCGAGGCCGAGGGCGACCTCGGTAACAGCGACCCCGACAACGCCGTCGATGCGCAAGGCCGCGCGCTTGACGCCTTGCGCAAGGGCGCGCAGTCACTTGCGCAATCGATGCAGCAGCAGATGGGGCAGGGCCAAGGCCCCGGACGCGTTGGACGCTTTGGTCAGCCGCGCGCCGAGCAGGACACCGATCCGCTTGGGCGCCCGCTCCGCGGGCACGAATACAGCGACGACTCCACCGTCAAGGTGCCGGGCGAGATCGACGTGCAGCGCGCCCGCCGCATCATCGAGGAATTGCGCAAGCGGTTCGGCGAGATCGGCCGCTCGCAAGAGGAACTCGACTACATCGAGCGGCTGCTGAAGGACTATTGAGTCCTAACTCCCTCACCCTGAGGTGCGAGCGCAGCGAGCCTCGAAGGGCGAGGCCCCGGCGCTTGAGCCGCATCCTTCGAGGGCCGCCATAGCGCGTCGAAGACGCGCGTAAACGCGCTTATGGCGGCCGCCTCAGGATGAGGCGCTCCAGAAGGCATTCCCCGCCCGCGTCCCAGCCATGGTGTCACCGCGTTGACACGCGGTATAGGGGGCCTAAATTATGGGTGTTCCGAGGGGAGCGCCGAGGAGGCGCTGAGAGACCGCTGTA
>JASHVC010000458.1 GCA_030039655.1 Xanthobacteraceae bacterium
CGGCAACCGAGTTGAAGCGATCGAGGATCAACCGATGTCCCAGGTCAGCGTCACCATCAACGGCCGCCAATTCCGCATGGCCTGCGAGGACGGGCAGGAAGCCCATCTGATGAGTTTGGCGCGCGATCTCGATTCGCGGATCGAGGGGCTTCGCGCCAAGTTCGGCGAGATCGGCGACACGCGGCTCACCGTCATGGCCGCGCTCACCATCGCCGATTCACTTGCCGAGGCCACCACGCGCATCAAACGGCTCGAGGATGAATTGGCAGCGCTGCAAAACACACGTAGCGAATCCCTTGATCGTTCCATGGCGACGCGGGATGCGGTCGCCGCTGCGCTCAATGCGGCTGCAGAGCGTATCGAGAGCATCACCAAGAAGCTCAATCAGACAAGCGGCGGCAGCGGCAGCGTCGCGATGGGTTGACGGTACGGCCGGCTATTTGGCCGCCGCCAGTTTTTCGAACGCGGCTTCGAGGTCGACACTCACCGGAACCGCATCTTCGGTCGCACCGGGCTTCTTCCAGGTGCTGGCCACCAAGGTGTGCGGTCCAGAGAACTGGAATTGTCCCGACACTGTGGGGTTGCCGCCGATCATCTCGCTGAAATTGGCGATCAGGTTCTTTTTGACCGCATAGACCTTGGTCGGGAACGACCACGGCGAATGGCCGCCCGACGATGACAGGCTGAAAACGAAATACTGCGAGTCCGGCGACCATTGCCCGTGGAACACGTAGTAGCCATTAGTGCCGCGCGGCGAGGAATAGTCTTGCGACGTTAAGGTCGTCCCATCGCTCGAACGGAAGACGAGCCGGCTCTCCATGTCGGGTGTGGCGTAAAGACTGACGTCCGCCGGGTACACCAGGGCGTGGGTCGCCTTGTCAGGCGATACGAAGAGTTCGGGAGCGAGAGTCGGGCAACTCATTTCCGGTCGCGGTGTCGGCAGGAGCTGATGCCCGCTGCACAAGGGGTCAGCGACAGCCATCTGGGAAACCGGGAACGCGGCCGCGGCGACGGCCATTGACGCCGCAATCAAGCTCGACAATCCCATGTGGAAATTCATAAACCACCTCGCAAATTGCGACGGCGTTTGAAATTTCTACGCTGCGTGGGCGGCGCCGTCGCCGGCCAAGCCCGCAGTCGTGCGGTACATCACCAAACAGCAAGACTCTAGCGGCAAGAGCGGGCGAAACCGTGGCGATGGCGCCGAGCGCTGCCGTGCACTACATTGGCCGGGCGGGGCTGCACGGTGCGTTAGGAGACATATCCCCGGGGCCTTATCGATCCTTAAGGGAGCTGTCCCTGACCGGGCTCGTGGGCTCGGATACACGGCGCCCACCTACTTCAGTAGGGAACCCGGGATCGAGCTCCGACGGCCGGCGCGGCTCCGCACTTTCCTCCTCGTCATGGCCGGGCTTGTCCCGGCCATCCACGTCTTTAGGCTTGGTGGAAACAAAGACGTGGATGCGCGGGTCAAGCCCGCGCATGACAATCGAATGTCTGAATTGTCCGAAATCGCGGCAGAGAAGGCCGGCCTTCGTGCTTCGCTGCAAGCGCGCCGCGATGCGCTGCCGGTAGAAGCGCGCAAGGCGGCGGCCGAGGCGATCGCGGCGCGGGCGTTTCCGCTGCCGATTAGACCGGGCACGATTGTCTCCGGCTTCATGCCGCTGAAGAGCGAAATTAATCCGCTGCCGCTGATGGAGAAGCTCGCCGAACAAGGCGCGCGACTCGCTTTGCCACGCATCGTCGGGCGTGGTTCGCCGCTGAGCATGCGGGCGTGGCAGTTCGGCGGCCCGCTCGACCGGGGCCAGTGGGGCATCCGCGAACCGAAGGCCGATGCACCCGAAGTCGATCCGGACGTTCTCTTGGTGCCGCTTCTGGCTTTCGACCGAGCCGGCCACCGCATCGGCTACGGCGCCGGCTATTACGACAAGACCATTAAGCGGCTGCGCGGGCTAAAGGCCGTGACGGCGATCGGCATCGCCTTCGCCGCGCAGGAAGTTCCCGAAATCCCCAAGACGCCGCGCGACGAGCGGCTCGATCTCGTGCTAACCGAGCACGAAGTGATCGATCTGCGAGACGTCTGAGCATGCGCATCCTCTTTGTCGGCGATGTGGTGGGCCGCAGCGGGCGGACCGTCGTCTACGAGCGTCTGCCCGGGCTGGTGCGCGACTGGAAGCTCGATCTGGTGGTGGTCAACGGCGAGAACGCCGCCGGCGGCTTCGGCATCACCGAGGCGATCTATCGCGAGTTGGTTGACGCCGGCGCCGACGCGGTCACGCTCGGCAATCATGCCTGGGATCAAAGAGAGGCGCTGGTCTTTATCGAACGCGCGGAAACCCTGGTCCGCCCGATCAATTATCCGTCCGGTACGCCGGGCCGCGGCGCGGCGCTGATCAAGGCAAAAAACGGCCAGCGGGCACTGGTGGTCAATGCCATGGGCCGCATCTTCATGGACGCGCTCGACGATCCGTTCGCGGCCGTTGATCATGAGCTCGCGAACTGTGCGCTAGGCAAACAAGCCGAGGCTATCATCATCGACATCCACGCCGAGGCGACAAGCGAAAAGCAGGCCATGGGATTTTTCTGCGACGGACGCGCGAGCCTCGTCGTTGGGACCCACACCCACGTGCCCACGGCCGATTTACGCGTCATGCCGGGTGGCACCGCGTTCATGAGCGACGTGGGCATGACCGGCGACTACAGTTCGGTAATCGGGATGGACAAAGAAGAACCCCTGATGCGGTTCTTGCGCAAAATTCCGTCGTCGCGTTTCGAGCCAGCAACCGGTCCCGCGACCTTGTGCGCCGTTGCGGTCGAAACCGACCCCACGACCGGGCTTGCCACGCGCATCGGTGCGGTGCGCATCGGAGGCAGCCTGGAATCGGCAAAGCCTGTCTTTTGGAGCTGAAAGCGGCTCCTAGGCTGACCTTTATTTTTGCGGCGCCCCATCTTATGAGAGCGTCGTTGCGGGCAGTTCGCCTCCCACAACGCAGGATCAAAAAACGGAACGCGTATCATGGCCGGGCATTCGCAGTACAAGAACATCATGCACCGCAAGGGGCGGCAGGACGCGGTGAAGTCGAAATTATTTGGCAAGCTTGCGCGCGAGATCACCGTCTCGGCCAAACTTGGCCTGCCCGATCCGGCGATGAACGCGCGGCTGCGCGCCGCCATCATTGCGGCGCGCGCCGAGAACATGCCGAAGGACAATATCGACCGCGCCATCAAAAAGGCTGCGGGCGGTGATGGCGAGAATTACGAAGAGATCCGTTACGAGGGCTATGGACCCGGCGGCGCCGCCGTGATCGTCGAGGTGTTGACGGACAACCGCAATCGTACCGCCGGTGAGGTGCGCGCAACTTTCACCAAGAGTGGCGGCAATCTGGCGGAGACCGGCGCGGTCGCGTTTATGTTCGACCATGTCGGCGTCATTGAGTACGACGCCAAGGCTGTGAGTGTCGACGCGATGTTTGAGGTGGCGCTGGAAGCCGGCGCTGACGACGTGGTCTCCAACGAGAGCGGCCATGAGGTTTACGCCGCGCCCGACAAATTTGGCTCGGTCGCCAAGGCGCTGGAGCAAAAATTCGGCGAGCCGCGCAAGGCTTCCTTGGTTTGGCGTCCGCAAAACACCGTGGCGGTCGACGACGAGCAGGGCGAGAAGCTGCTGAAGCTGATCGAGAATTTGAACGACAGCGACGACGTGCAGAACGTCTATGCCAATTTCGAAGTCTCGGACGCGCTCGTGGAAAAGCTGAGCGTGTAGGAATTAGCGAAACAGGCGATCAAAGACCGGCAGACTGATCAGCGCAGATGCGGCGATGATCGCATAGGCGATGCGCCGGTAGAGCAAATCAGAGGTGCCGTGGAACAGAGTCGCGCCGACAGCGGTCGCGACGAAGAACGGCACCCCAAGCAGCAAGGCGAGCGCCACCAATTCCGGCGTGAACAATCCTTGCAGGAAATAGCTGACGCACAGTGTCAGATCGAGCAACAGAAAGTAGACCAGCAGATTGGCTCGCACAGTGAGGGCGTTCTTCTCCGTGCTCAGCCAGTAGATGATGACGGCAGGCCCCGCGATCTGTGCGGCGCCGCCGCCGAATCCTGAAAACAGGCCGACCGCCGTGGTCAGCGGCAAGCGCGCCCGGCCATGGTAGTGCCAGCCTGAGACGAGCACGCCGAGCAACAGCAGAATCACGATCGCAATGCACCAGCGCAGGAAGGTTGGATCGAGGGCCAGTAGCGCCATCGTGCCGAAGGGGACCGCGACGGCCGCAGCGATGTAGATCGGCAAGATTTCGCGCCACGAGCAATGGGCAAACGATCGCACGGCAAACGGCGCCGCGCCAAAGCTGTCGATAAGGAGCAGCGTTACAGCGGCCACGGGTGGGCTGTAGACGGCAGCCACCAGTGGTATGTAAATCAGCGCCGAGCCGAAGCCCGAAAAACCCCGCACCAAACCGGCCAGAATTGCGATCGTGAGCGCCGCCCAGAATCGGCGGTCGTCAACTGCGACCGCGAACAGCGCGTAGTCGGGAAATATCATAGCGTTCGCGGTCCCCAAGTGTCGGGGGAGTCCTATGGCATGTCCAAGCCATCGCGAACACCGCGGAGCCGCGTGCTAGGCGCAGGAGCGCCCCGGCGCTATCACGGAACCCAGGATGACGCGCCTGATTCGCATTATCGGCATCGATCCAGGGCTGCGCCGCACTGGCTGGGGCATTGTTGAGGTAGCGGGCAATCGGTTGGGCTTTCTCGGCTGCGGCTCGGTAACGACGCGTGAGCAGGATGGCCTCGCGGAGCGGCTCCTTACCATTCACGATGGACTCGCGCGCATTCTCGATGAGTTCAAGCCCCACGAAGCGGCGGTCGAGGCCACTTTCGTCAACAAGGACGCCAAGGCGACGCTGAAACTCGGGCAGGCGCGCGGTATCGCCATGGTGGTGCCGGCGCGCGCTGGCGTACCGGTCGCCGAGTACGCGCCCAACGTGGTGAAAAAGAGCATCGTCGGCGCTGGCCACGGCGACAAGACGCAGGTGCGCATGATGATCGGTGTGCTGTTGCCCAGGGCCGATCCGCGCACCGACGATGCCGCTGACGCGCTCGCCATCGCGGTGACGCACGCGCATCATCGGCAAAGCGTGGTGCTGAAAGTGGCCGCGCGATGACTTTAACAAACGCGCCGCAACGATTACCTCTGCTCGTGTGTGGAGAGGGGTCGGCCGCCAAAGCTATCCTCTCGCCGCACGCGGGGAGAGGGAAGTGATCGGCAAGCTCAAAGGCATCATCGATAGCTACGGAGAGGATTACGTCATCCTCGACGTCAATGGCGTCGGCTATCTGGTGCACTGCTCGGCGCGCACCCTGCAGGAATTGCCGCGCGCCGGCGAGCCGGCAACGCTGTCGATCGAGACCCATGTGCGCGAGGATCAAATCCGGCTGTTCGGCTTCGTGACCGACATCGAGCGCGAATGGTTTCGGCTGTTGCAGACCGTGCAGGGCGTTGGCACCAAGGTGGCGCTCGCGGTGCTAGGGACGCTCAAACCCGCCGATCTCGCGTCCGCCATTGCCATGCGCGACAAAGCCATGGTGGCGCGGACGCCCGGCGTCGGTCCCAAAGTCGCCGAGCGCATCGTCACCGAGCTGAAAGACAAGGCTCCGGCTTATACGGACGTAGACCCGGCGCTCGTGCGGCTCTCCGGCGCGCTTGATGAGAAACGGGCGCCGCAACCAATGACAGATGCGGTGTCGGCTTTGGTCAATCTCGGCTATGGGCAACCCCAGGCCGCCGCCGCCATTGCCGCTGCGGCGCGCGCCGCGGGTGATGGTGCCGAAGTGCGGACTTTGATCAGGCTCGGCCTGAAGGAGTTGTCGAAGTGAAAAAGGGCGTCAAGCTGAGCAAGGCCGATAAGGAATTGGTCGTAGCCGCGACTGCGGCGATCAATGAGCGTTACCGCTACGACTGGCAGGAGGTTGGTGCCGCATTGCGCACGCGCTCGGGGAGGATTTTCACTGGCATCAATCTCGACGCTTATCTCGGGCGTATGGCGGTGTGCGCTGAAGCCGTGGCCCTCGGCCGCGCGTTCGTCGATGTGGGCGATGACGGCATCGAAACGATCGTCGCCGTTCGCCATCCCGGCCCCGAAGAAAAGAATAAGGCCGTCGCGGTGGTGTCGCCGTGCGGCGCCTGTCGCGAATTGATCTTCGACTACGATCGAAAGGCGCGCGTCATTGTGCCGAACGGAAAGTCGGCGGAGGTGGTGCCGATCGCCGATCTGCTGCCAAACAAATACAGCCGGGGACCCGAACGGTGAGCTTGAGCCCGGGACGCAAGCTGGTTTCGCCTGAGCGCCGCGAAGAAGATGCGGCCGAGGCCTCGCTGCGTCCGCAGCGGCTTTCCGAGTTCATCGGGCAGGAACAGGCGCGCAGCAATCTCGGTGTTTTCATCGCCGCCGCCCGCGGGCGCAAGGAAGCACTCGATCACGTGTTGTTTGTCGGGCCGCCCGGCCTCGGCAAGACCACACTGGCGCAGATCGTGGCACGCGAGCTTTCGGTCAATTTCCGCGCCACGTCGGGCCCGGTGATCGCCAAGGCCGGCGATCTCGCCGCGCTCCTAACCAATCTCGAGGAGCGCGACGTCCTCTTCATCGACGAAATTCACCGGCTCAATCCGGCGGTCGAGGAAATTCTCTATCCCGCCATGGAGGATTTTCAGCTCGATCTCATCATCGGCGAAGGGCCGGCCGCGCGCTCGGTGAAGATCGATCTCGCCAAGTTCACGCTGATCGGTGCCACTACCCGCGCCGGGCTCCTCACCAATCCGCTGCGCGATCGCTTCGGCATTCCGATCCGGCTCAACTTTTATTCCGAGGCGGAGCTGGAGCAGATTGTCAATCGCGGCGCGCGGGTGCTCAGCATCGATGTGACTGCGGACGGCGCAAACGAGATCGCGCGCCGCGCGCGCGGCACGCCGCGGATTGCTGGACGGTTGCTGCGGCGGGTGCGCGATTTTGCCTCGGTGGCCGGTGCTGCCGCGATCGATCGCGCGGTCGCCGACAAGGCACTGGCGGCGCTGGAAGTCGATTCCGTCGGCCTCGACGCCATGGACCGCCGCTATCTCTCGACCATCGCGCTGAATTACAGCGGCGGCCCTGTGGGCGTAGAGACGCTGGCTGCCGCACTGTCGGAGCCGCGCGACGCCATCGAGGACATCATCGAGCCTTATCTCATTCAATGCGGCTTTCTGCAGCGTACGCCGCGCGGCCGCCTGATCACCGGACACGCCTTCCGTCATCTCGGCCTCGCCGAACCGGCGCGCGATCCGGCGCAGTTCGGGCTGTTTGCGTCCGAAGAGGATCACTGACATGACCCAAGTCTACGAGGGCGGCTGTCATTGCGGCCGCGTGCGATTTCGCGTAACGGCGGATTTGTCGCGCGTTACCGAATGCAATTGCTCGATGTGCGCCAAGAAGGGCTTTTTGCACTTGATCGTGTCGCCGGGTCAGTTCGAACTCTTGAGGGGCAAGGATGCGCTGGCCACCTATCGATTCAACACCGGCGTGGCACAGCACACGTTCTGCTCAACATGCGGCATTCATCCCTTCTATGTCCCGCGCTCCGATCCGGACAAGATCGACGTCAATGTGCGCTGCCTCGATGGCGTCGATGTATCGCAGCTCGATGTGAAGGTGTTCGACGGAAAAAATTGGGAACGGGCGATGACTGGCCGAGTGCCGTGGAGATGAGCGCGGCGTTGGCTCACGCGAAGGAAGGTGATAGGGTTCAATCATGAAAACGACTTCAGAGAAAGCGGCCGAAGCGCTTGATCTTCTGCCCGAAGAGATGCGTGAGCCTGCAGTTGCATACCTGCTGGAACAGGCTGAGAAGTTCCGGGTGCTCAAGGGGCAGATTGAGGAAGGCATGCAGGACGCCGTCGCAGGGCGTGTCTCAGAGTGGGATTTTGCAGAGTTCCTGCGCCAAGTGCGAACCGCAAAACTCTAACAAGCTGCGGGAATGCGGGTCGTCCTTTCTGATAAAGCCAGGTTCGATCTCTTTCGTATCTATCGCTACCTCGAAGAGCGTAGTCCAAATGCCGCAGACGCTTTTATTCGCAGGGTAGACTCGAATTTCAAGAACTTGGCACAATTTCCATTCATTGGCCGCGAGCGGTCGAACTTGGCTCCCAAGCTCCACTGTCTTGTGGTGGGGCTCCATCTGATCTTTTACACTGTCGACGATGACCGGATCACCATTGTTCGCGTGATCGACAGCCGCATGGATGTCGATGAAGAG
>JASHVC010000459.1 GCA_030039655.1 Xanthobacteraceae bacterium
CCAGGATCTCTTGAAGACGGCTGATGCTGCGCTTGTGGATGGAGATCCGGCGGGTGCAGCCGAACTGTATGCGCAGCTTCTGGCCGAGGACAGCACCAACGTGCACGCGCTTGCCGGCTTGGCGCGCTGCTATGTGGAAACAGGCGCGCTGGACCAGGCGAAGCAGACGCTCGCCATGGTGCCGGAGGCCAAGCGCAACGAAGGGCCGGTCGCTGCCGCGCGCGCCGCGCTTGAGCTCGCGGAGCAGGCTAAGACCCTCGGGCCGATTGCCGAACTGGAGCAAAAAGTCGCCGCTAATCCGCTCGACCATCAGGCGCGCTTCGATCTTGCGGTCGCGCTCAACGGCAAGGGCAAGCGCATGGAAGCGCTCGACCAGCTAATCAGTATCGTCAAGCGCGACCGCAAGTGGAACGACGACGGTGCCCGCAAGCAGCTCGTCCAGTTTTTTGATGCCTGGGGCCCGACTGACGAAGCGACGGTCGAAGGCCGCAGGCGGCTGTCTTCGATTTTGTTTGCGTAGCGTTGCGCTGATTTTCTCATCCTTCGAGAGCCGCTGCGCGGCCACCTGAGGATGAGGAGGACGTGCTGGAGTGCGGCGGCATGCCGATGAATGCGAGCTATCAGGGGCCCGAGGCTCTCCCGGAGAAGATCCCGGTATTTCCGCTGCCCGGCGCGCTCTTGTTGCCGCGCGGGCAGCTACCGCTCAACATTTTCGAGCCGCGCTACCTGGCGATGATCGATGACGCTCTGGGTTCCGGACATCGCGTCATCGGCATGATCCAGCCCGACCCGGCGCATCCGGGGCCGGATCAGAACAAGCCGAATTTGTTCCGCGTCGGTTGCGTCGGGCGGATCACGCAGTTCGGGGAGAGCGGCGACGGCCGTTATCTCATTCAGCTCACCGGCGTCGCGCGTTTCCGCATCGAGCGCGAACTCGACGTCACCACGCTCTACCGGCAATGCATGGTGACGTACCATCCCTTTATCGACGACTTCACGGCGCGCAAGGGTGAGGATGAAGTCGACCGCAAGGCGCTCCTGCGCGCGCTGACGTCCTTCCTCAAGGCCAACAACCTTAAGGCCGATTGGGAGGGCATCGAAAACGCGCCCAACGAGGCGCTGGTCAACGCGCTGGCGATGATGTCGCCTTATGACACGGCCGAGAAGCAGGCCATGCTCGAAGCGCCCGACCTCAAAACCCGCGCTGAGATTCTCATTGCGGTCACCGAGATCGAGCTTGCCAAGAGCAAGACGCCGGGCGAAACACCGCTGCAGTAGCTACAACAGCCCGAAGCGGAGTCCTCCATGTCTATGCCTCCCGCCGAGCGTCCCGCCGACACGGTCGATCCGAAACTGCTCGAGATTCTGGTCTGCCCGCTGACCAAGACGCCGCTCGAATACGACGCTGAGAGGCAGGAATTGATCTCGCGCGCGGCCAAGCTCGCGTATCCGATCCGCGACGGCATCCCGATCATGCTGCCCGAAGAGGCGCGGCGGATTGAGTGAAACTTCGGCGTCCGAACCCGTTGAATCGTCACCCGCGGGCTTGACCCGCGGGTCCATGCGGACTTGTCGAGGACGCGGCGCTGCTGCATGGATTGCCGGATCAAGTCCGGCAATGACGAACGGAAAGTGCGGGAGGGACATCGTGATAAAAATCTGGGGGCGGAACACCTCGTCAAACGTACAGAAGGTGATGTGGGCCGTCGGCGAGATCGGCCTGCCGCACGAGCGCATCGATATCGGCGGGCCGTTCGGCAAGAACCGCGAAGCTGAATATCTGGCGATGAACCCCAACGGCCTGGTGCCGACGCTGGAAGAAGAGGACGGCTTTCTGCTTTGGGAGTCGAACTCGATCGTGCGCTATCTCGCCGCCAAGCACAAAGCGGCCGTGCTCGAGCCGGCGGATCTGAAGAGCCGGGCGCTCGCCAGCAAATGGATGGACTGGCAATTGTCGGTGGCGGGACCGGCGATCACGCCGGTGTTTTGGGGCATGATCCGTACGCCGCCGGAAAAGCGGGACCATGCGGCGATCGAGGCCGGGAAAAAGAACACCACGGTGGCCATGACTATGGCCGACGAGCAGTTGGGGAAGACCGCCTACTTCGCCGGCGACACATTCTCTTACGGCGACATTCCGGCTGGCATCATGGCTTACCGCTATCGCGAGCTCGTGCCTGAGCGCCCGCCGCTGAAGAACTTTGAACGCTGGTACGCCGCAATCTCGTCCCGCAAGGCCTTTAAGGATTACGTCTCGGCCGTGCCACTGACGTGATCCGCCGGCGATTTGCGCCCCCTTCGATTGACAAGGATAGGACCGCTCCGTACCTATCCGGGCATTGCCCAGGTGGCGGAATTGGTAGACGCACTAGTTTCAGGTACTAGCGGGTAACACCGTGGAGGTTCGAGTCCTCTCCTGGGCACCAAAGTCAAAAAAATTTCGTCGTAGAAGAGCAGAAGCGCGCGGCCGTGACAGCCACGCGATGCAACATCGCGCGATCGTTTCACCGTGATCGCGATGAGCGTCCGCTGTTCACTGTTTCATAACCCCGTGTGGGCTTTTTGACGGGTGATTTCGGTTACGATATCCACCGACTCGATAGCTAGGCTCCGAGGCCTCTTTAGGGCCCATTGCAATGGACACGGCCGTATGACGATCCGCGTTCACCGCGGCGATCTGCCGGACCTGACGCACTACACAGGCGTGCGCGCGGTCGCGATCGATACCGAGACGATGGGGCTCAGTCTCACCCGCGATCGGCTCTGCGTCGTGCAGTTGTCGCCCGGAGACGGTTCCGCAGATGTGGTGCAGATTGCGGCCCCGGCCGCGGATGCGCCCAATCTCAAGCGGCTTCTCGCCGATCCTAATCTGCTCAAGATTTTTCACTTTGCGCGCTTCGATCTCGGCATGCTGCAAAAGACCTTCGCGGTCATGCCAGAGCCGGTCTACTGCACCAAGATCGCCTCGCGGCTGTGCCGGACATATACGGACAAGCACGGCCTGAAGGATCTCGTGCGGGAGGTACTGGGGCACGACTTGTCCAAGCAGCAGCAACTCTCCGATTGGGGTGCGCCGGGGCTCACCGACGCACAGCTGTCCTATGCGGCCTCCGACGTGCTCTATCTGCACGCGCTCAGGGAAAAGCTTGATACCATGCTGGCCCGCGAAGGCCGCGAGAAGCTGGCTGCGGCCTGCTTCCGGTTCCTGCCGGAGCGGGTGCGGCTTGATCTTGCGGGGTTTGCCGCCGAAGACATTTTTGCCCATTCCTAATCGTATTTTCAGTCCTTAAATGTTAGTCGAAGTCGGCTTAGTGCGGCCCCGTCTGGGCCACATTCACAGGCCACTGTCGAGGCCGGGGACTTAAGAGCAGGGCTTGGGCTAGTCTGGGCGACGGTCCAAGGGGACGAAGGCTTGACGACAATCTCCTTTGCCGGTCCTGAGCGGCGGGCCGCCATGCCGGCGCGCGCCCGCAGTGGCGGCGATAAGATTTACCGGCGCGCCATGCGACATAGCCGGCGCGTCCGTTTCCTTCGTGTCTGCATTCTGCTGGCGATTCCCGCGGTGCTGGTGGCGCTCACGGTGGAGAACTACCTGCCCTCGCTCACCACGCTTCGGCTGCCTGCCGAACTGGGTAACATGGTCATTAAGGGCCCGAAGATCATCATGCAGAAGCCGCACGTCACCGGCTTCACTCCTGATGCTCGCGCCTATGAATTCACCGCCGACACCGCCGCGCAGGACATCACCAAGCCTGATCTTGTGGAACTGCAGCAGATCCGAGCCAAAGTCGAAATGGAGGACAAGAGCATTGTGCACATGTGGGCCGACAACGGCCTTTACGACATGAAATCAGATATGCTCACCCTCGACGACAACATCCACCTCGTATCCTCGACTGGTTATGAAGCGCGTCTCAGCCACGCGCTTGTGAATATGGGGCAGGGTACGGTGGTGTCCCAATCCCCTGTCTGGGTAAAATTGCTCAACGGGGACCTCAACGCCCAGGGGCTGGAAATTGCCGATAAGGGCGATGTGCTCCGCTTTAACGACGTCACGATGATATTGCAGTCCGGCAACCAAGACACAAAGGCTGCTCAACAATGAGGTGCACAGTTTCCTATTGCGCCCTAGCGGCGGCACTGATCCTCTCCACGTCGGCCATGGCGCAGGGAACTCGCACGGCGACGCCCAGCTTGTTCCCGGGTACCGCCCAGGGGCAAAAGCAAGACTTGCCGGTTCAGATCGACGCCAAAAACCTGGAGGTCCAGGACAAGAAAAAGACCGCGACATTCTCCGGCAGCGTGAAGGTGGTCCAGGGCGATACGACGATGACATGCAGGACGCTCGAAGTGTTTTACGGGCAGGAGCTTGGCATCGCCCCATCCGAGGCGCCGGTGGTGAAAACCACAGGCGCCGTGGTGCCAAACGCCCAGAATATCCGCCTCATCCGCGCGCACGGTGACGTCTTGGTGGTGAGCAAGGACCAGAACGCGACCGGCGACGTCGGAATCTATGACCTCGCGGCGAAGACGATCACGCTCACCGGCAACGTGGTGCTCAGCCAGGGCAAAAACGTCATTCACGGCGAGAAACTCATTGTCGATACGGTGACCGGCAACGCCCATGTGGAAGGGGCCACGCAAACGGGTGTCCGGGCGATCATCGTCCCCAGCAGGAACCAACACGGTGGGGATTCCAATACCATGACCATCGGCCCCGGGGCGGCCGCCCCGGCGAGCCCGCCCAGGTGACAAACCGTTGCGGCAGTCTCATCGGGAGACATCAAGCAAAGTTTCTGCTGTGATCCCCGCGCATTGTCGGTTGCTTGCCGCGTAAAGGCTGGAGACCGGTGAACTGCGTAAATTGGAGTGCCGAACATTTTCCCTTTTTTCCTGCGCAGCCGGACAAAGAAACGCCGCGAGCCCGCCGCCGCGAAGGATGAGGCCATAGGCCTCCAGTCTATAGGCGGAAACATCAGCGGTTCTTACGTCGATATCGCGGCCGAAAAAGCGCGCAGCAAGCCCGCGCCGCGGCCGCAGCAGCGTGAGCGCGAGGACCGCGGAGAGTGGCAACAACCCGCCCCGCAGAGTCCGCCGCCTCCAGCCGGCCGGACGCGGCGGCGCGGCGACATAAATGGCGCTGGCCCGCAGGATCGAAAGGGCGTCCTTTCCGTTCACGGGGTGGAAAAGAGCTTCGTCGGGCGCAAGGTGGTCAAGAAAGTCAGCTTG
>JASHVC010000031.1 GCA_030039655.1 Xanthobacteraceae bacterium
GGGAACCAGGACGAGCACTGCGGCCATTTGGATTCTCGCGCTCGCGATCTTCGCCTTGTTGATCGCTGCCGGATTTTATTCGCTGGCTTTGTAAGATTGACGTGGGCCTCGTTGGCAACGTTCGCCAGGGCCCGATAGCCAGCGCCTTGCATCTTCGGCGTATCCGCTGGCAGATCAAAGACTAAACTACACGACCACTAGGCCTGCAAAGGGGCTTCGTGGCAAATGCACAAAGCCTCATCAGCAATAACGACTTATCGTCGGGCTCGCAGGCGGCGGCCGCCGACCTCGGGCGCCTAGCTTCTTCTCAATCCGATCAAGCCTCGTACTTAAACGATAGTGCGACACGCGTACGAAACGCCGTGACCTTTCCGTCCTCCACTTTCATGTCCATCTGGGTGACTTCGGCCACGCGAAGGTCGCGCAGCGATGCGGAGGCCGTTTCCACCGCGCGCCGGCCCGCATCCTCCCAGGATTTTTCACTGACGCCGACAACATCAACAATCCGGTAGACGCTATCTGTTGTTTTCTTCTTCGACTTTGCCATGGGCTGATCCTCCTGCAGTCGGATTGAATTTTCGCAATTAACAACATTAACACGGCGTTGAGATGACCTGAAGGTGGTTGATGCGGCGGTTAAGGCGTCAATGGCGGGATTCTCGCCATTCCTCTCGCGGGATGAAGTGGTTACTACACCTGCGTTTGCAGTTGTGTAGTCACATTCGCTGCTATTTAATCAGCCGCCAATGTCTCATGATGCGTTCATCAGTTATTCTAGTCGTGACAAAGCGACCGCAGATGCAGCTTGCGCCGCCCTGGAGGCATCGGGGGTTCGGTGCTGGATCGCCCCGCGTGACATTACGCCGGGGATTGAATGGGGCGAGGCGATTATCGACGGCATCAACCAGAGCCGTCTACTTGTCCTGATCTTTTCGGCGAACGCCAACGAATCGCCGCAGATTCGGCGGGAGATCGAACGCGCCGTGGGCAAAGGCATCCCGATAATTCCGTTCCGTATCCAGGACATCCCGCCCACGCGTTCACTTGAGTATTTCATTGGAGCAGTGCATTGGCTCGACGCGCTTACGCCACCGCTCGAAACTCATTTGCGTCGCCTCGTCGATACTGTGAAAGCCCTGTTGCAGATCGACCCAACGCCGCCGCGCATTGTTTCGCCAAGCGACGCCTCAACCTCTCCAGTTTCATGGATCGGATCGAATCGGCGCATTGTGGGCGTAACTACCCTGACGTGTCTCGGATTGTGCGCGGCAGTGATTGGAGTGTGGTGGTCCGTCACCGCGATCGGGCCGCGACCGGCGGGCCCATTGTCGGTGCTCACTCCAGCGCCGATTGCACCTCAACTTGCAAATCCTCAACTTGCCAATCCTCAACCTGCAAAGACGAGTATCGACCCTGTCCTCACCGGAACATTCGAACACGATGGCGTCACTGACGGGTACAACTCGCGCTTCGTCTACTCTATCACCGCAGACGGGACTTATCGCCTGGTGATCATTCAGGAAGAGGACGGCATCTACCAAGCTGCCAACGGTGCATACCGCACCATCGCCAACATCACGGGCCGCGTACGCACCGGGACCTACCGCGCAGTCGGCAGCACAGCCATAGAGGTGAGAAGCGCGACGGGAACTGCCGTATTCCAACCTGCGCAACCGATTACCCCGATCGATCAGGCTCGTCCTGTCATGCTCGGGGTTTGGCGTGCCACTGTTGTGCAGGGCGGCCTGCCGTGGACGCTGATCATCCAGAATAATCCCGACGGGACCTATCATTATTCTGCACAGACTGAGGACAGCGGCAGTTGCGTCGTTGCCGAACAGCACTGGCGAACGACCTCAGCCGTGACCGGCCAATCCAATTCAGGAACTTATCGGATCGTGGACGCGCGCAACGTCGAGATCACAGGTACAAACGGCGCGACCTTGTGGCAACGACAGTAGCGGTCGTCTTGGTGGCGCCTCACAACAACGCCGATTCGCGCGCTCAGCGTGGGCCTCATGGCGGGAGGCCGAACGGCACGATTTTGTTATCAACGTCATGCCCGATATCGGCGCGCCCCAGCCAAGGAATCCCGGCCTTCCGGCACCAATATTCGGCGATCCCCACTTCGTTCATTCCGAAATCTGGTTCATTCGGCGTGATGTTGCTGCAGCGGCCGAGCATGATGCCTGCCACGCGCCGAATATTGGCATCACTGGTGATATGAAACAGCGATCGATCGATTCTGTACATCGCCTCCGACACCTCCTCCAACATGAGCACGTGATCGGCGAGGTCGGGCTCCAGCGGCGTGCCGAGCAGGTGGCTGAGCACCGTCATGTTGAACGCCGCGGTCTTCTTCGCGGCGGCGACCGTCGGTTCCAGCGCCTCGGGTGTGCGATCGATCATCCAGGCGAGCGCCCTGGCAACCGCCGCATGCCCGCCGTCCCGAAGGATGTCGTGCGCGACGGGGCCATGGGCCAGCGCCGTGAATCCGGCCCGGTACAAAGCGGCAAGCAGCATGCCGATGTCACTGTAGCCCACATAGGTCTTGCGCCGGGACGCCGGCACTAACCGTGGCATGATCGACTCGACCACGCGGCACGAGCCGTACCCGCCGCGCGCAAACCATACCGCGTCGTAACTCTCATCGTTGGCGACTTCGACGAAAGCCCGCGCACGCGTTTCGTCATCGCCGGCAAAATGTCCGTGCGATGCAAAGCACTGCGGGTGGAAGACGATCTCAGGCGTGCGGTCTGGGTAAAGACGCTCGGCCAAGGCGACCACACGGGTGGCTACCTCTGCAGACATGCGGGAAGCTGGCGCGACGACGCCAATCTTGCACCTCTCGCTACTCATGCAATCGCCCGATCGAGTTGTCCCTCATCGGCGACGCTTGTAGATATTGCCGATGCATCAACCTGGAGACTACTTTTTCTGCGGCATCGGCGGTAGCGGCATGACTCCGCTCGCGCTGATCATCCAGGCGCGGGGCGGACGGGTCGAGGGCTCTGACCGCGCGCTCGACCAGGGACGCAACGGCGAAAGATTTGATTTCCT
>JASHVC010000460.1 GCA_030039655.1 Xanthobacteraceae bacterium
GCGAAGTTCTTCATCCCATTTTCCGCTCTCCATCTCGGTGTCTTCTTCGCGTTTGTAGTGGGTGAATATCCCGTCACATACCTCAGAGGACAACGATTCTGCTCCCACGAACATCCCTGCTTGCATCATCAGGTGCGCGAGACCCATGCTCCTCAAAAAGGTGGATTTGCCGCCAGTATTCGCGCCGGTAATGATCAAGATGTCTTTAGAGTCTGCTTTTACATCGTTGCCGACCACTTTCTGTTCTTTGCTCAATGCAAGAGACACATCATAAAGCCCCGAAAAAGATAGGTTTCGTGCACCAAGCTCGACGGCAACGGGAAGGCAGGTGGGTTCTCCCATTTGCTGTAGATGCACCTGTAAATTGAGGCAGCCGATGTAAAATGCCAATTCTGTGCGCAGCATTTGGAAAAAACTGAGAATGTGATCAGTCGATTGGGCAAGCGCGTTGGCGACCAAGTTTACCCCCCTGTCTGCCAACTGTGCCAACGCCCGATGCCCGCCCTCATCTCTAGGGTGAAGCTGAAACGTGTAGGATGGCGGCTTTTCAGCCAGCAGCCGCTCTACCCAGTTTCGCTTATGTTCATGCGGCCTGCGCAGGACGTATTTCTCGCCCTTATTACCTTTGCCTAACTCCGCACTCAGCAGAACGCCGCGGCGGAACTTGAGTCGATCCAAATGCGCTTCAATCTCAGTGAAATAGCCGTCGCTGAGCTCCTCCTTCAGCATGGCAAAGAGTTGCGAAAATCCCTCGGATCGGAATTTCTCGCTATGTTCATCTGCTATTCGTCGGAGCTTCCTGAGCACACCCACGAACAGCTGCAGCACTTCAACCGCGCGGTGCAGGGTGCCCGCTGGATAACGACCAAATGAGCTCCAGTAGTTTTTGCGCTCGCCTTCAATCGCCACTATTGCGGCCTGATAGATCTCTCTGACGATCTTCTCGTTCCCCACGCAGTCGCTGAGAGCGCGCTGGCGATACAGAATCGTGCCGAGATCGGCGACGCTCGATAGCAGTGCAAGCTTTGCTGCCTCGAACAGGAATTTATCGCCTAGCGCCATTGCGTTGAACACGACATCCAACCCGAGGTCCTGCCGTAGCGCCTCCTCGTTCCAAGGCAGAAGTTGTTCCAGGCCGATGGCCTTTTCATCCGCATTCCTGTAACGCAGCTCCCGATCCCTTCGCGACAGCAGCTGCTGCGCGTCAAAATCGCGATCCTTGTACATGAGGAACGCTTTCATGATTTGATGCGCTCCTTAATAGCGTCATAGGTCACCCGGTATTTTTGGGCGATCGCTACGGCATACGCGAGGCCGTCCGCCGGCTTTCTGACGATCTTGAAAGTTCGCACGGCGGGACTTTCCGGTACCACCGTGCTCATCATCGATACGGTTTGAACGGCGTATGACGCCAGCTCATCGACGAATGTGACCCAGACGCACAGCAAGTCTAGCGTCGAAATTCGATCCATCACCTTCTTGCTCAGGAAAGTTTCGTCTTGGATCGTCGTGGAAGTGAAGACTTCGTTCATAATAATGATCGATCGCGGCGTCGCGCGGTCAAGGATGTCGTGAATTCGGATCAAATCGTCCTCGAGCTTGCCACGTAGGTTCTCGACCTTCTCCTCTTTTTCAAAATGCGTGAAGAGTTGGTCGAAAAGGAAGAGCTGTGCCTCTCTGCCGGGAACGCAGTACCCGATGCTCGCCAAGTAATGCAGCTGGCCGAAGGCACGGGCGAAGGTCGTCTTACCGCCCTGGTTTGGGCCCGATACGACCAGTATTCGCTCTTTTCCCCTCAAGTAGAAGTCGTTGCAGACGACAGGGGAGTTTTGCTCGACGAGCTTGTGCGCCAAGGCGATGTCAAATGCGTCGTAATCATAAACTTCTTTGGTCGTGTCAGAGATGCGCGGATAGCAAAAATGCAATCCGGCGTTCCTGAGATCGGCTGTGTAATCGAGATAGGCGATGTAAAATTGAATCTCACGATCGAAAGCGGCCACGGTTTCATCGAGATAATTGGCGTGCCGGGCACAATATTCGTCAAGCGGACCGAACACCTCAGGGTACAATCTGGCGACGAATTCCAGTATCTTAGCTTCGATGTGGTTCATTTCGTCGGAGTCGCGATAGTTCGCCAGATAGTCTTTGACAGCGCCTTGTTTGAACTTGGCAAATGTTTGCTCGACGTCTACGCTGTAGTCGCTCTCCTCGTCGTATTTACGTACCGTGAATTTGTCACCGTATATCAGCACGCAATATTTGACCGTTGCCAAGGCATCCTTGAGCTCGTTCGTCTCCGACACGAGTGTGGTGAAGGGAACCGAACGGGTGTAATCAGCCAGGTAACTCCGGAAACCTAGAAAACCAGGTGACTTGAGGTCGATATCGGAGAGGTCGGCTGAGAACGCATTGATCGCACCACAATAAAACTCTACCGCAGCCAAGAACCAGGCTTGCTTGTGTTCCTGGTAGTGCAGCTTCTGAATGCGAACGAGTCGCTCGCGCATGTCGTGCATTTTTTGCGCGAAGGCGCGCACACGCTCGAGAAGCCCGGCGTTCTCGAGGTCCTTCATGACTTCGTGACGATATTTGATCGTATCGACGCGCTGCAGGCAGGCGTGAAGAAAGGGCTTCAGATCGTACTCTTCCTTGCCAGCCGTGATGGTATCGACGATTTGGTCGCAGTTCAGGTCGCGGAAGAACTCGGGCGCGGGAAGTTCGTCCGACACACGATCATCAGCACTCTCGAACAGAATGCTATAGTAGGGCTGGGGGGAGCGCGTTCCCTTTGGACGGGCCAGCGGCCGAACCTGGTTAAGATCGATCACTTTTTGTGTTGTCGCGGTGTCCATGGCAACGACTGCGCGAATGCAGCTCCATCTTTTGCGGCCCTGTAGGAGCCGCTATCGACGTTGGCGCGGAGATTGCGGCGGGAGATCGCCAGCCCGAGTGCTTCTCAGATCGGGTTGGGCTTTGGTGCGATTCTCAGCGAGAGCGCACAGCCGCAGCGCACGCGCGCTCAGTTGAGGATCTACAGCAAAAAACCCGCCTCGCAGCGGGTGTAAGCAATACTCCCGCCGCGATCGTCCGCAGCAGGAGTCATTAGCCTTCTCGGCGGATAAGGGCGACTCCATGCCCTGCTCCCCATATAAATGCGTCAGATCACGTGTCAAGTCGGATGATGAAACGAGCAACTATTCCTACACGGGTCTTCGTGGCCCTTCAGTCGCTTAATAGGCCGTGCCACGGAACATCCAATTAGTTTTTTCAGTCGGGGAAGAAGTGTACGCGCGGATAAGGACGTGAGCCCGGCATGGCTTTCAAATCGGGCATTTCAATATTGCTTCAACTCCGGCAAGCGCCCTTATATGGCAGACAATAGCAAGACGCTGGCGGCCGGCGCAGTTCGGAGGCGTGTTAAGGATCACGGCATCCGAGCCGAAAGGCCCACGCCACATTTGGAGACGCAGACAATGGACCTTTCGCGCATTCTGGTCGGCACCAACAAGGGTTAATTCATTGGGCGATTGAGATTCTCGGTGCTTTCGTTTCACGGGCAGTTTGTCGGTGGGCTTTCACCACGCGGCCTTGCTTCACTTTTGTCATAGAAGAATATCTCCGCGTTTGAGCATTTTCCGAAATAACGCGACCGCGCGCGGATTAAGCCGGCGACCAATGTGAAGTGGCATTGTCGGCGGAGCCAGCTTCGCCCACTGTCGGCCGCGCTCGTATTCGAAGCCCCGATAGAAATCGAAACGCGCGGACTGTCCGTTGCGCACGTCATCAACTCCGGCCTTGAAACTTGGGGTACGCATGATGTGTTCCGGCGAAGTCTTGCTCGTATCGGTCTGGATTATGACGCGACCCGTACTTGGTCGAGCAGCGTATCCAAGCCGGTCTCCAAAAACAGCCTTAACGCCGATGTCATGTGTATTACACTATGCACTCGCGCAACGTAAAGTCTCCGCGGCTCTCTCGCTCTGGCGTTTCGAACTGGCGGGGCGGTACTCTTTATCCATTGGCGGCGCCGCGCGCGGTGACGACAGGCGGACCTCGTTTTACCATCAGCCTGAAGCACCTCAATCTTCGGTTATCACGAAACTGGCAGGCCGATTACCCCCATCTGTCTCTATGCGACCCCATCACGCGCGCGAACAGGCGCACCATGACGTGCGGTCCATCACAGGGCACTTGTCCGGTGCGCTCCAGGCGCTCCTGCTCAATCTGCCGGATTTGTTTATTGACAAGCCGTCGGCGCTCAGGTCGCGACATCACTCAACGAGCGCGTTTCAGCGCCTCGTAGTGCTGAAGCTTCCGGTCTTCTTTACTACGACAACTAATGCAGACATGAAGACGATGGCGAGACCGACTCCAACGAGAGCCATGTGTGCAAAAACCGCAGGCGTTTTTCCACAGAGAGGCGACGGACCCGGGAAGGGTGGCAGGGCGCGACGCATCACCTCACAGCAAGCAATGAAAACTACTCTGATCCCAACGGATCGGTGGCAAAACGGACGAGACTGTTGCAGTTGACGATGACGGTTATGTCGTGGCTTGTATTGGCGGACGCATCAAGATCTTGCAGGCCGAAAATCCATGGTCGGCCGATGGCATGGGCCGGAGGGGTCGTAGCTGCCAGCAAGCTAACGGGTAGCACGCGACCTGGTTGAACCGAAATTCAAAAGGAAATGCGTAATGCCTCCTTCGCAACACACCAACCCGAAATCCGATATCGAGATCGCTCAGGCGGCCAAAATGCGACCGATTCTGGGACTTGCACAGGAGAGGCTCGGCATCGCAGCCGAGAACCTCGAGCCCTATGGTCACTACAAGGCCAAGGTGTCGATGGACTACATCAAGTCGCTCCAGAACCGGCCGAACGGCAAGCTTGTCTTGGTCACTGCAATCACGCCGACGCCGGCCGGCGAAGGCAAGACTACAACTAGCGTCGGACTCGCCGACGCACTCAACTTCATCGGCAAGAAAACCATGGTATGCCTGCGCGAGCCCTCATTGGGCCCCTGCTTTGGCGTCAAGGGCGGTGCGGCTGGCGGCGGATACGCCCAGGTGGTGCCGATGGAGGAAATCAATCTGCATTTTACCGGAGATTTACACGCGATCGGAAGCGCCAACAATCTGCTCGCGGCGCTTATTGACAATCACATCTACTGGGGTAACGCGCTCGGGATTGACGCGCGGCGTGTCACTTGGCGCAGGGCGATCGATATGAACGAACGCAGCCTACGACACATCGTCTCCTCGCTCGGTGGCGTTGCCAACGGTTTCCCGCGGGAAGATGGGTTCGACATTACGGTCGCCTCTGAAGTAATGGCGATTTTCTGCCTGGCGCGTAACATCGACGATCTCAAACAGCGCCTCTCCCACATCGTCGTCGGCTATACGCGCGACCGCAAACCGGTGCGTGCCGGTGAGCTCAAAGGGCACGGTCCGATGAGCGCGCTGCTCAAAGACGCGCTGGCGCCTAATTTGGTGCAAACGCTGGAAGGCACTCCGGCGTTCATCCACGGGGGCCCATTTGCCAACATTGCGCACGGCTGCAATTCCGTCCTTGCGACCACAACTGCGCTAAAGCTCACCGATTATGTCGTGACGGAATGCGGCTTTGGGGCTGATCTGGGGGGTGAGAAATTCCTTGACATTAAGTGCCGCAAGACCGGGTTGGCGCCCGATGCAGTCGTAATCGTCGCGACCATCCGGGCTCTCAAGATGCACGGCGGCGTGAAGAAAGAAGATCTAAAAACCGAGAACCTCAAAGCGCTCGAAGCCGGCATGGCTAATCTCCAGCGCCATCTCGAAAACCTGCAGAAGTTCGGCCTAGTGCGGATCGTGTCGATCAATCGTTTCTCCTCCGACAGCGAAGCCGAGATCGCGCTCGTCAAGGATGCCTGCGCCAAGTTGGGCGTCGTGGCGCTGATGGCCGATCATTGGGCCATGGGGGGCGCCGGCGCCGTCGACGTGGCGCATGCCGTGGTCAAGGCCGTCGAGAGCGGCAGGAGCCACCTCAAGCTCCT
>JASHVC010000461.1 GCA_030039655.1 Xanthobacteraceae bacterium
TCCACCGAAATGCTGCACATCTTTATCAGCAATCGCCCCGGCGACGTGAAATACGGCACCAGCGGCAAGCCGATCGCCGGCTACGATCTTCGTCTCGTCGACGATGACGGCAACATCGTCACCGCGCGCGGCGAAATGGGCGAGCTGCAGGTGCGCGGGCCGACCAGCGCCATGATGTATTGGAACAATCGCGAACAGTCGCGAACGACTTTTCTCGGCGAGTGGACGCGCTCCGGCGACAAATACATCGAGGACGATAGCGGCTACTTCGTCTACTGCGGACGCCGCGACGACATGCTGAAAGTCTCCGGCATGTATGTCTCGCCGTTCGAGGTCGAAGGCGCCCTGCAGAGCCATCCCGACGTGCTGGAAGCCGCCGTGGTCGGCTGGCCGGACGATGAGAAACTCATCAAGCCGAAAGCGTTCGTGGTGCTCAAATCCGCCGAAAGAGCCTCGACTGATTTTGCTCGCGTGTTGCAGGACCACTGCCGCAAGAGTCTTGCGATGTACAAATACCCGCGCTGGATCGAGTTCCGCACCGAGCTGCCGAAAACCGCGACGGGGAAAATTCAGCGCTTCAAGCTGCGGGCCGAGGCCGAGGGGAAGTAGTACGTTGTCATCGTCCGCGCAGGCGGACGATCCAGTAAACACGACGCGTGAGGCAGTTTTCCTCACGTCACCTCAGGCTTGCGCCTACTGGATCATCCGCCCTCGCGGATGATGACATCCGTCAATCCAGCGGCTCGACCTTGACGATCGAAGCGCCGTGGTTGCTGCCGATCCACAGCGTCCCTGGATTTCTCCGGTCATCCACGTACACGCGGCGGATGTTGGTCGGGCGTGGCAACTGATATTCGGTGTACTGGCCGGACTTGACGTCGAGGCGCGCGACGCGGTCGGTATTCATGGAGCCGGTCCAGGCATTGCCATTACGGTCGAGCACCGTGTCGTAGGGCGATGACCACGGCGTCGGCACTTTCCATTCCTCGATCTTCCCGGTCTCGGGATCAAGCATGCCGATGGCGTTGCCGAAATACTCGGCGAACCACAGCCGGCCCTGATCGTCGACGCGCCCGCGCCGCGGGTGCGAGTTGGGCGTCGGCGTCAGATATACCGTCGGCTGCTTGCTTTTGGAGTCGATACGAACAATGTTGCCGGCCGAGAAATCGAGCAGATAAAGATTGTTCTCGGCGTCGGAGTGAATTCCGTAAGTGCCGATGCGCTTGCCGGTGCGCGGATCCTGGGGCGAGCCCAGATCCTCGAATTTGTTTGATGCAAGATCGAGCCGGTAGATGTGGCCGCCGGCGGAATTTTTGATCCACACCTTGTCGTCGGCCGGCGTACCTTCGACCGCGAGATGACCAAGCTGCCCGGCGTCGGAGTCCCATTCCTTTGGAGTCGACCAGGTCTCGAACTTTCCGGTCTTGCGGTCGAATTTAGCGATCGCACTCTGATACATCAGGCCGATCCAGGGATTGTCGTCCTTGTCGATTTCAAGATCGAGCGTGCCAAGCGAATAGCCGGGCTTGGTTACCGGGATCGGGTACTGCGTGACCTTACCGGTCTTCGCATCCATTTCGCCGAGGAACATCTGGCCGAAATCCGAGTACCAGACGTTGCCTTCGTGATCGAGCACCACGTCGTGCGGTTCGATCAACCGGTTCGGCATATCGTATTCGGTGATGATGACGTGCGTGGATTTGCCGGTGAGCCGCGGCAGTGTCTGCAGCGGAAAATTCCACGTGTCGTGCCCGCTCAGATTGAGACCGGCGAGCCATTCAGCCGCCTTGGGCGCCTCCTCGGCGGAAATGAGCCGGCGCGCGGCGTCACCGACGAGCCGTTGCGGCTTCAGAGGCGTGCTGCCCGGATAGTAGCCCGCCATGCGCAGGAACACTTGCTTGAACTCTTCGGCGTCGTGGGTCGAGCGCACGATGCGCTCCAGCGTGTGGCAGCTGTTGCAGTCGAGCACCAATCGCTTCTGTGCGTCGGTGCCCGGCATGCTGATGAGCCACTCGGCGTTGGTCAGTTGCGCGCTGAGATTTTGTGCCGGCCTGAGTTTCAGATCGATCTTGTTGTCCCGGCCGGCAGCAACTTTCACGTCACGCGGACCGTCGAGGTCGTAACCAACGGCGCGGATGCTGATCGCGTAACGGCCGGGATCGAGACGCGAAGCCGGGAAACTGAAACGGCCCTTGTCGTCGCTGATCACCGAGATCGTGATGGCGGAGCCGTCCTTCCTGGCGCTGACGACCACGCCTTCCATCAGGCCTTCGCGGGCGGAACTGACCTGGCCCGAGAGCGCCGCCGCGGTTTGCGCCAAATCGGGCGAAGGGGCCGCGAACACCAGAGCCGTCAGGCCCGCCACCGCCGCGAGCAATGATGTGGTCACCCGCATGCTGGACCTCCTCTTCGGCTAAGACCCGCGCAAAGGCCTGCGTCCGGCTTCGATCGAAGCTGTTTGCACCAGCGTAGACCCAGGTTGAAGGCTGCTCAAGGACGCCCGCGCGGCTCGCGGGGCATTGCGCGCGCCGCATTCCTTGCGTTAACACTCATCACGTACTACTTCGACGGCGGTGTGCCGCGGTAGCTCAGCCGGTAGAGCACCGCATTCGTAATGCGGGGGTCGGGGGTTCGAATCCCTTCCGCGGCACCACTCTACACTCCCAATAACATTCAGCTATAAGCTCGTCTTGTCCTGCGCGAGCG
>JASHVC010000462.1 GCA_030039655.1 Xanthobacteraceae bacterium
TCTTCGCCTTGCGCATCGACTGGATGATCTTGCCGGGCATTGAGCCGATATAGGTGCGCCGGTGACCGCGAATTTCGGCCTCGTCGCGTACGCCGCCAAGCGAGACGCGCACGAACTCGCGTCCGGTCGCACGCGCAATCGATTTACCGAGCGAGGTCTTGCCGACGCCAGGCGGCCCAACCAGACAGAGGATCGGCCCGGTCAGCTTGTTGGCGCGCTGCTGAACCGCGAGGTACTCGACGATGCGCTCCTTGACTTTCTCGAGGCCGTAGTGATCGGCCTCAAGAATCTGCTCGGCCAAGGCCAGATCTTTTTTGACCTTGGATTTCTTGTTCCACGGAATAGCGAGCAGCCAATCGAGGTAGTTGCGCACGACCGTCGCTTCCGCCGACATGGGCGACATCTGCCGCAGCTTTTTCAGCTCGTGCTGCGCCTTCTCGCGCGCCTCTTTCGAGAGTTTGGTCTGCTTGATCTTCTCCTCGAGTTCGGCAACCTCGTCCTTGCCGTCCTCGTCGCCAAGCTCCTTCTGGATCGCCTTCATCTGCTCGTTGAGGTAGTACTCGCGCTGGGTCTTCTCCATCTGGCGCTTGACGCGCGTACGGATGCGCTTTTCCACCTGCAGAACCGAGATTTCGCTTTCCATCAGGCCGAGCACTTTTTCCAGCCGCTCGGTGACGCTCGGCGTCTCCAGAATCACCTGCTTATCCGGAATCTTGACGGCTAGATGGGAAGCAACCGCGTCGGCCAGTTTGGCGTAGTCCTCGATCTGTTGGACAACGCCGATGACCTCCGGCGAAACTTTCTTGTTGAGCTTCACATAGCCTTCGAACTCGTTGACGACCGAGCGCGCCAGCGCCTCGGCCTCAACCTGATCGCCCGAGGAGTCGGCGAGCACTACGGCTTCTGCCTCGTAATATTCCTCGCGGCTGGTGTAGTGGTTCACACGGGCGCGCGCCGCGCCCTCGACCAGCACCTTCACGGTGCCATCCGGCAACTTGAGCAGCTGCAGCACGCTCGCAAGCGTGCCGACGCTGTATATCGCATCGGTCGCCGGATCATCGTCCGACGCATTTTTCTGCGTCGCCAGCAAAATGAAAGAGTCCGAGCGCATCACCTCTTCGAGCGCCTTGATCGACTTTTCACGGCCGACAAAAAGAGGAACGATCATGTTCGGGAAAACAACAATGTCCCGTAGTGGCAGCACCGGATAGGCGCGGCTTTCGCCGGCTGTCAGGAGCGGTTTAGGCTTGGCGGCACTTGTCATGGCCCCATTCCTTTATTGTTGTGCACTTCCGTCTCGACCCGCAGGATGCGCTGTCACGACGGACTGCGAGAGGTTTCACGCGACTCTTGGTACGCAACTTTCATTCCAACGCTATAGGTGGCGTTGCGTCGCCAGCGTGTCAAGAAAGCCCTGTTTTTGCGGCAAAATAACGCGTCGCAATGGCGCGGCGAAGATATGCGCACCGAATCGGGCCGCCTTGGCGGGCCCGATTCCACTTAGGCGCTCGCACCGCCGGCGTCGCTCGCGCGATCCGAGCGATCGGCATAGATGTAGAGCGGCCGTTTGCTACCGTCTACGACCTCTCGGAAGATCTCAACCCGCACCACGCCTTCCAGGCTCGGCAGATCGAACATGGTGTCGAGCAGAATACTTTCCATGATCGAGCGCAGACCCCGCGCGCCGGTCTTGCGGTCGATGGCCTTGCGGGCAATCGCCGCCAACGCATCGTCGGTGAGCTTGAGGTCCACCGTCTCCATCTCGAACATGCGCTGATACTGTTTGATCAACGCATTTTTCGGTTCGGTGAGGATGCGTTTGAGCGAAGCCTCGTCGAGATCTTCCAGCGTGGCGACGACCGGAAGGCGCCCGACGAATTCCGGAATCAGGCCGTATTTCAGCAAGTCCTCGGGCTCGACCTCGCGGAAGATTTCGCCTTGTTTGCGATCCTCCGGAGCTGAGACCTTGGCGCCGAAACCAATCGACGTCGAACGGCCCCGTGCCGAGATGATCTTTTCCAGGCCGGAGAAGGCACCGCCGCACACGAACAGGATGTTCGTCGTGTCGACCTGGAGGAACTCCTGCTGCGGGTGCTTGCGACCGCCCTGAGGGGGAACGCTCGCAATGGTTCCTTCCATGATCTTGAGCAGCGCCTGCTGCACGCCCTCGCCTGACACGTCGCGGGTAATGGAGGGGTTATCGGACTTGCGCGATATCTTGTCGATCTCGTCGATATAGACGATGCCGCGCTGCGCGCGCTCGACGTTATAGTCGGCCGACTGCAACAGCTTCAGAATGATATTCTCGACGTCCTCGCCCACATACCCGGCTTCGGTCAGTGTGGTCGCGTCCGCCATAGTGAAGGGCACGTCGAGAATGCGCGCCAGCGTCTGCGCGAGAAGCGTCTTGCCCGAGCCGGTGGGCCCGATCAGCAGGATGTTCGATTTTGCCAACTCAACGTCGTTGTGCTTGCTCTGGTGATTGAGCCGCTTGTAGTGATTGTGCACCGCGACCGAGAGGACCTTCTTGGCGTAATCCTGGCCGATGACGTAGTCGTCCAAAACCTTGCGGATTTCACGCGGGGTCGGGATCCCGTCACGCGATTTCACCAGCGAGGACTTGTTCTCCTCGCGAATGATGTCCATGCACAGTTCGACACATTCGTCGCAGATAAAGACGGTCGGGCCGGCGATGAGCTTGCGCACCTCGTGCTGGCTCTTGCCGCAGAACGAGCAGTAAAGCGTATTCTTTGAATCGCCACCGCCGACTTTGCTCATTCCAGTCTCCGTACCAGTCCTACGTCTCGACCCTCAAGTCTCGACCGCCCGCGCAGCAGCCGAGGAGCTTACGAAGCGCCGAGCTAACATTCCGTAGCCGCGGATGCATTGTCTCGACTTTCTCTCCGTACGCTTTAAGACAGCACGCCCAAGACGGCACACTTAGAGTCCAGCACATTCTCCCATGCTAATCGTGTGCCAACCAAGAATCCATTAACGATAACGCGACTTTGCGCCTGTTTCTGCCAGTGTGTTTTCGGGATCACACTGTGGAGAAGATGCCGCAGCACCAGCCAATGATCCGCTTTGCGCGGATGAATCAGCCCATTTAATGGCGATGACCGCACCCTGAATGGGAAAAAGGTCACCCCTTGATCGAGGCCACTTCCGCCGTCTTGAGCGAAGGTTCCTCCGGCCGCTTTTCGATTACCTTGTCAATCAGGCCAAAATCCTTCGCCATCTCGGCAGTAAGGAACATGTCCCGTTCTAGGGCATCTTCGATCTTCTTCAGCGGCTGGGCGGTATGCTTGACGTAGATTTCGTTCAAACGCCGCTTCAGGTTCAAGATTTCTTGGGCATGCAACATGATATCGGTGGCCTGACCTTGGAAGCCGCCGGAAGGCTGGTGAACCATGATACGGGCATTGGGGAGTGCGAAGCGTAAGTCCTTGGCGCCGGCCGCAAGCAACAGCGATCCCATGGAGGCCGCCTGCCCCGTGCAAAGGGTCGACACCGCCGGGCGGATGAACTGCATGGTGTCGTAGATCGCCAGACCCGAGGTCACGATGCCGCCCGGCGAGTTGATGTACATGGAGACTTCCTTTTTGGGATTCTCCGCCTCAAGGAATAGGAGCTGCGCAACCACCAACGAGGCCATGCCGTCCTCGATCGGCCCGGTGATGAAGATGATACGTTCCTTGAGCAGCCGGGAGTAGATGTCATAGGCCCGCTCCCCGCGGTTGGTCTGTTCGACCACCATGGGGACGAGGTAGTTCATGTAGGTCTCAGTCGGATGGCGCATGGATCACCTGTGAGGGCTCTCTTTGATATTTGCCCAATGTGGCTGAGTCGGGCCCGGCCTGTCGAAGCCGGCGTGCTTTCCCAGTTATCTGGCCGTTAATTCAGATAGGCGCGGAACCGTCCGCCACAAGGTGCCGCCAAGGCGGATCGCCGCCCCAGCCCACCTTATTCCTCGTCTTCCTTGAACAATTCTTCGCGCGATACCTGCTTGTCCGTCACCTGAGCAAGCTCGAGCACGAAATCGACTACCTTGTCCTCGAACAGCGGCGCCCGCAGTGCTGCAAGCGCATTGGGATTATTGCGGTAATAGTCCCATACCTGCTGCTCGCGGCCGGGCAGTTGGCGCACCTGCTCCATCACCGCCGCTCGCAACTGCTCTTCCGTCACATTGATGTTGTTCTTCTCGCCAATCTCCGCGATGACCAGACCGAGACGTACTCGGCGCTCGGCGATGGCGCGGTATTCCGCGCGCGCCTTCTCCTCGGTCGTCCCCTCGTCCGCGAAGGTACGGCCCTGTTGCTTGAGATCGTTTTCGATCGCTGACCACACGTTGTCGAATTCCTGTTCGACCAGGCTGGGTGGCGGCTCGAACTTGTGGTGCTCATCGAGCTGATCAAGCATCGCTCGCTTGAGCTTCTGGCGCGAGGCCGCAGCATGGTCGCGCTCAATGCGCTCGCGCAAGGCGTCGCGCAGCTTGCTCAGGGAGTCCAATCCGAGGCTCTTGGCAAAGTCGTCGTTCAAAGTGACCTCACCCGCCGCCTCAACCGTCTTCACGGTGACCGCGAAGTTCGCGTCCTTGCCCGCAAGAGTCGGCGCCGAATAGTTGTCGGGAAACTTGATATCGAAGCTTCGGCTTTCGCCGGCCTTGAGTCCGAGGAGGTTCTCCTCGAAGCCGGGGATGAAGCGTCCCGAGCCGAGCAGCATCGGCACGTCGTCGCCGGAACCGCCGTCGAATGGTTTGCCATCCATGGCGCCCTGGAACGAAATCGTCACGCGGTCGCCATTCGCCGCTCCTTCAGCCTTGGCTGCGAACGGCTTGTTCTGATCGGCCAGCGCCTGCAACGCCTGATCGATTTCGGCGTCGGTGACGTCGGCGCGAAGCCGCTCGAGCTTCATGGCCTTAAAGTCCATGAGCGTAATCGGCGGCAGGATCTCCATCTCGACCGTGTAGGCGAGGTCGGAATTGCCCGCGATGACGCCTTCGACGGCGCCCTGCTCAGACGGGAGCACAACCTTCGGCTCGGTAGCGAGCTTTAGTCCGTTGTCGCTCACGATCTTGTTGTTGGCTTCGCGCACCGCGGCTTCGATCACCTCAGCCATGGCCGACTTGCCGTAGATTTTCTTTAGGTGCGCCACCGGTACCTTGCCGGGACGGAAGCCGCGCAACTGCACGCGGCCTTTGAGATCGTCGAGGCGCTCGTTGACGCGCGCCTCAAGGTCTGTCGCCGGGACCACAACCCGATATTCCCGCTTGAGGCCCGCGGCGCCAGTTTCGGTGACCTGCATCGGATCTACTCTTCAGGGCTTTTGCCAAAGGAGCCACCCGCGTGGTGCGGGCGGAGGGGCTCGAACCCCCACGACTTGCGTCACGGGAACCTAAATCCCGCGCGTCTACCAATTCCGCCACGCCCGCAACACCGCAAGGCGGTCGGGCGGCGCGGCTTATATCACGCACGACACGCGGGTTACTACAAAAATAGCCATCGAAAGGCATGTTGCAAACGCGGCCTCTTACGCGAATGGCCGCGATCAGCGGAGCAAGGCTCGGTAGACCGCCGGCAGAGCTTCTGGCAAATCTTCAGAGATGAGGCCAGGACCGGCGACAGTGGCAGCTTCGCCATGGAGCCAAACCGCCGCGCTTGCGGCTTCAAATGCCGGCATGCCCTGAGCCAAAAGCCCGGCCGCGATTCCGGTGAGCACGTCGCCGGCGCCGGCCGTGGCTAGGAAGGCCGGCGCATTGGCGGCGATGCTCGCCCGACCGTCGGGCGCAGCCACCACCGTGTCGCCACCCTTGATAAGCACCACCGAGCCGGTCTTCTCGGCCGCTAAGCGCGCCCGATCCAGCTTCGATCCCACTTTCGTTGCTTCATCCAAGGCCCAGAAAAAGCTTGAAAACTCCCCCTCGTGAGGTGTGAGGATCGTGGCCCTGCCAGTGCGCTGCAAAAGGGCCTGCGCTAACTGCTTCGGATCATGGGCAAAGCTGGTGATGGCATCGGCGTCGAGGACTACGGCGCGATTGCCCGAGAGGGCCGTCAAGACAACCTCGCAAGTCGGCTCAACGACACCCAGCCCCGGACCGATGGCTACGGCGTTGAACCGGCGATCGGAAAGAAAGGCCTCAAGTTCGGCCGCGCCATCAACCGCCCGCACCATCACCGCCAGGTTCGTTGCAGCATTGACCCCCAAGGCTTCACGCGGACTAGCAATCGTCACAAGTCCGGCGCCCGCGCGAAGTGCACCCCGAGCGGCGAGCCGCGCCGCACCGGTGGACCAGGAGGGTCCGGAAACGACGACCACGTGGCCACGGTTGTATTTGTGCCCCATCAGCCGCGGAACCGGGAACCCAGCACGCCAGAGCTGCGGAACGTTCTCAAAGGTCTTCGGACCGATTTCACCCAGTAACCCGCCGGGAATGCCGATATCGGCCACAGAGGTGGGCCCACAATAAAGCCGGCCCGGCAGAAGCACATGGCCCGGCTTCTTGCGAAAGAAGGTGACGGACTGAGCGGCGCTGACGGCGACCCCCATCACGGCTCCCGAGGTGCCGTTGACGCCGCTCGGCAGGTCGACCGCGACGACGGGTGCGGACTGAGTATTCATCGCTTCGATCATCGCCTGGGCCCGACCCTCGACCGCCCGGTCCAGGCCCGCGCCGAACAAGGCATCGATGATGACACCAGCGCCTTCAAGTGCGCTCGGTTCAGCCAAAACGACCGGTCCCTTCCATTTTTTCGCGGCGAGCGCAGCGTCACCCTTGAGGCGATCAATCTCCCCCACGAGCAGGAACCGGATCCCATAGCCACGTTCGGCAAGCAGTCGGGCGGCGACAAGGCCGTCGCCGCCGTTGTTGCCGGGCCCGGCCACGACGACGACCCGTTCCCGAACCGAATACCGGGCGGCAACCGCATCAGCGACGGCCTGGCCGGCCCGCTCCATAAGGTCAATGCCGGGCACGCCCCCGGCTATCGCGAGCCGGTCAGCCTTGGCCATTTCGGCATTGCTCAGAAGCTCAAACATGCCCCGCAAAGATAGCGAAAGCGGCAAGCGCCGCATATTCCGAAGCATCCTCCTCGATGGCAGACACTGCACTTGACGAGATAAGTTGCACTGTGCCTAGTTTGTTGGCAGAGCTCCTTCTGGAGGCCTCGAAGCGAGCGCATAAGTACCCCTTAGCCCGCTGATCCGACTACGATATTTGAGCCGCTCCGGCCTTGGCACGGGACCTGCTAACCAGGCGACGGTTCCGGGTGTGAAGTTGCTGCCGTCTACCTTGGAGCCGGGAGATGAAACGCGATGAAAAAAATCGAGGCGATCATCAAGCCGTTCAAACTCGATGAGGTGAAGGAGGCGCTCCAGGAAGTAGGCTTGCAAGGGATCACCGTCACCGAAGCCAAAGGGTTCGGCCGTCAAAAAGGACACACCGAACTCTACCGCGGCGCCGAGTACGTGGTCGATTTTCTTCCCAAGGTGAAAATCGAAATTGTGCTTGGTGACGACATGGTCGAGAAGGCCGTCGAGGCGATCCGCCGGGCTGCGCAAACTGGACGGATCGGCGACGGCAAAATTTTCGTTTCGAGTATCGAGGAGGCCATCCGGATCAGAACGGGGGAATCCGGAGTTGACGCTATCTGAACTGCCAACTTGACTGCCTGCTTGGCGAACCAGGGCGGAGTTCGGCCGGCACGTCATAATCTCACGACACCAGCACCACGAAAGGTACGCATACCATGACGACGCCTAAGAATGTCATGAAGATGATCAAGGATAACGACGTTAAATACGCCGATTTCCGATTCACCGATCCGCGCGGCAAGTGGCAGCACGTCACATTCGACATCAGTCAAATTGAAGAAGACACCTTCGCGGAAGGCATGATGTTTGACGGGTCGTCGATCGCCGGATGGAAGGCGATCAACGAATCTGACATGTGCCTCATGCCGGATCCGGCATCGGCCTGCATCGATCCGTTCTTCGCCGAGACCACGGTCGTCCTGGTCTGCGACGTGCTCGAGCCGACGACGGGCGAGCCTTACAATCGCGATCCACGCGGTATCGCCAAGAAAGCCGAAGCCATGGTCAAGTCCATGGGCGTCGGTGACACGATCTACTTCGGACCCGAAGCCGAGTTCTTCGTGTTTGACGACGTGCGCTACAGCGCGACGCCATACAACACTGGCTTTAAGCTCGACTCCGTCGAGTTCCCGTCAAATGCCGATACCGAGTACGAGGGCGGCAATCTGGGCCATCGCGTCTGGACCAAAAAGGGCTACTTCCCGGTCCCGCCGCAGGACTCGGTGCAGGACATGCGCTCGGAAATGCTGGCCGCCATGGCGCGCATGGGCGTGAAGGTCGAGAAGCACCACCACGAAGTCGCGTCTGCCCAGCACGAACTCGGCATGAAATTCTCGCCGCTGACGGTGATGGCGGACCAGTTGCAGATCTACAAATACTGCATCACCCAGGTGGCGCAGGTCTACGGCAAGTCGGCTTGTTTCATGCCGAAGCCGGTTTACGGCGACAACGGCTCCGGCATGCATTGCCACCAGTCGATCTGGAAGGGCGGCAAGCCGGTCTTCGCCGGCAACAAATACTCGGACCTCTCCGACACCTGCCTGCAGTACATCGCCGGCATCATCAAACACGCCAAGGCGATCAACGCCTTCACCAATCCAACGACCAACTCGTATAAGCGGCTAGTGCCAGGCTTCGAGGCGCCGGTGCTGCTGGCCTATTCGGCGCGCAACCGCTCGGCGTCATGCCGCATCCCTTATACGACGAACCCGAAAGCCAAGCGCGTGGAAGTACGGTTCCCCGATCCGCTCGCCAATCCCTACTTGGCGTTCGCCGCGATGCTGATGGCCGGCCTCGACGGCATCAAGAACAAGCTCGATCCGGGGGAGGCGGTCGACAAGGACCTTTATGATCTGCCGCCGAAGGAATTGAAGAAGATCCCAACGGTTTGCGGCTCGCTGCGCCAGGCCCTCGACGAGCTCAACAAGGATCGCGGCTTCCTGAAAGTCGGCGGCGTGTTCGATGATGACTTCATCGACTCCTACGTCGACTTGAAGATGCAGGAGATCATCCGGTTCGAGCACACGCCGCACCCGGTCGAGTTCGAGATGTATTACTCCGCGTAGCCGTTCGCTTATCCTCCCAGCATTGCACTAATGCGATGCGAACTTGGGCGCCCCGCGAGGCGCCCAATTTTTTAGGATGCGGCTCGCCAACGCTTCGGCGCCGTCGAAGCAATGGTGCCACGGTTGACCTCGATGATCGGCACGATCGACGGCGCGCTGGGGATCGTCGCTTGTTCTTTTGGCGTTTCGGTCTCAACGCGGTTGCGGCCGTTTTCCTTGGCCCGGTAGAGCGCACGGTCGACGATGGAGAGTAGGTCCAGAACCCGTGCCCGCGGGTCGCAGCCAAGGGTCACTCCGCCGCTCACGGTTGGCAACAGCTCGTCAGCGCCGAAGCGCGCGGCGGCAGCGGCGAAGTTGCGCCGAACGCGGTCGGCAATGGCGAAGGCCTCGTCGAGGTCGCCCACCGCCATGCACGATGCGAATTCCTCGCCGCCGATGCGGGCGAAGAGCACGTCGGCTCCGAGCGTCGCGGTGGCGGTGCCGGCAAAGGTCTGCAGCACCGCGTCTCCCACGGCGTGGCCGAAACGGTCATTGATCTGTTTGAAGTGATCGAGATCGAACAGCATCACGGCCAGCGGCTCGCTTTCCTCTCCCAGCTGCGTCAGCAAATCCGCAGCGTCATCCAAAAAGGCTCGCCGGTTCGCGACGCCGCTCAGCGGGTCGACCAGCGAATTGATCTTATGCTTCAGCTCGGTGCGCTCTTTGGTCATGTTCAGCTGCAAAAACGCCATGACCACTGTGAACAGCAGCGTGCCGAAGGTGAGCAGTGCGAATGACAGGCCGCGTAACACGGAGTCGTCCGCGAAAGTCGGCGACAGCAAGGTGGCCGGCACGCGCGCCAAGAGTACCGCCGCATAGGCCAGCAACACGAAGATCGAAGGCCAGCGCGACATCAGTTGCTCGTCGCGCCCGCGCCAAAACTCTTGCGCGGTCAGAAGCGCGAACACCGCCAGCGCGGTAGAAACGACAAGGACCCCCAAATTATCGTCGGCAGCAAAGCCAGGCACCAAGCAGAGCAGCGTCCAGATCGCCGGCGCCAAGAGCACTCGATAAAGCGAGACTTCGCGATTATCGAAGACGCGCGCGCCGGTCCAGGTCAGGCCGTAACCGAAGAGCACCAGGGCATTGGCGAGACCGATTGTCAGGAAATCGGGCGCACTACCGCGCGCGATCAAAAGCGCCAGACCGACCGCGTTGACGATGTGAGCCGCTCCCCACCACATCGGCGCGCGGATGCTACGATTCTGCAATCCGGCGAAGACCAGAAGCGCCCCTAGCAACGCGGTGACGAAAACCGTCACCACGGAAAGGGTCTGCACGTCGAGATTCATGAGTCCGACCAGCCCACAGGAACAGTCGCAACGCTAATCTCCAAGCCTTCAGTACGGGTTACCGCGCAATTGCGGCTCGCAAACAGACTTGGCGAGAAGTAAAAATCGGACGTCCAGTTTTAATCGATGGCCGTTGTGGCATGCCGCGCCGGATCGCACGGCAGACAATCACAGCCGCTCAACCGGCCCCTTCTCTTGACGCCCATCTACCCTTAAATTGCGGTAAAGCAGAAGGAGTTTCCGATGGCCGAGACCGCCGAACTCGATGTTTCCCCGGACACCATTGAGGCAACCCTCAACTACATCGTTGATGACGGCAAACCGGTCTACACCATCGTGGCTGCCCCCGGCGGCAGCGACACTCGCTCTGGCGCCACGCCCGATCCGCACCGCGTGTCCATCCATAATGGGCGCCCGCACGCGCAGGGCTTTGCGCTGGAGCGCAACGGCTTCCGCTTCGTGCGTCACGACACCAAGGTCGCCAATTTCTACGATGAGGATGAGATCAAGCGCGTTTACTACCCAGAGATGGTGGAGCTGATCAAAGCGGAAAGCGGCGCCAAGCGCGTCGTCGTGTTCGATCACACGCTGCGCACCGCCGATGACGAGTTACGCGAGGCAAAAAAAATCCGCGAAGTCGTACGCCGCGTGCATAACGACTACACCGAGTGGTCGGCGCCGCAGCGCGTGCGCGATATCCTGCCCGATGAGGCGGAGGAATTGCTCAACCGGCGCTTCGCCATCATCCAGACGTGGCGTCCGATCCGGTATCCGGTCGAGACTTATCCGCTGGCCATGGCGGATGCGCGGACGTTGTCTCCGAACGACATGATCATCTCGGAACGGCGTGCTCCCGGCCGTATCGGCCAGACCTACGCGATCAAATACAATCCCGCGCACAAATGGTACTGGTTTCCGCGCATGCGGCGCGAAGAGGCTTACGTCTTCAAGGTGTTCGATTCGATGAAAGACGGCCGCGCGCGCTGGACCGCGCACACCGCGTTCGAAGATCCGACAACGCCGCCGCACGCCCGCCCGCGCGAGAGCATCGAAATCCGCACGATGGCGTTTTTCTGATCCGTCATTCCGGGGCCGCGCGAAAGCGCGGAGTTGCGTAGCCCGGATATAGCTAGGCGAAATTCGGGAGCGAAGATCAAGCTGCAAATTCGTTCCCGGGTTTCGCTTCGCTCCACCTGGGCTGCAATCACCGCTTCGAGAACTGGAAGCTGCGGCGGGCTTTGGCCTTGCCGTACTTCTTGCGCTCGACGACACGCGGGTCGCGGGTCAGGAAGCCGCCGCGCTTGAGCACCGGGCGCAGATCGGGCTCATGCCGCATCAGCGCCTTGGACAAGCCGTGCCGAACCGCGCCCGCTTGGCCTGAGAGGCCGCCACCCGAGACCGTGCAGACCACGTCGTACTGACCCTGCCGGTTGGCCGCGACTAGGGGCTGCTGAATCAGCATGCGCAGCACAGGGCGCGCGAAATAGGTCTCCACCGGACGCTCGTTCACGACGATCGTGCCGGCGCCCATTTTGATCCAAACCCTCGCGACTGCGTCCTTGCGCTTGCCAGTCGCATACGCGCGGCCCTGCTTGTCAAGCTTCTGCACATATTTTGGCGGCTGCGGCGCGGCCGCCGGCTTGAGTGTCGACAGCTCTTCGAGAGTCTGGATCGTCTCGGCCATCAGTCAGTCCTCTTATTTTTGCGGTTCATGGCCGCGATATCAACTTTCTGCGGTTGCTGCGCATCATGGGGATGCTCCGCATGGGGATAGACCCGCAGGTTTGCGAGTTGGCGGCGGCCGAGCGGGCCGCGTGGGAGCATGCGCTCCACGGCTTTCTCGACGATGCGCTCGGGGAAACGACCGGCAAGGATCGACTTGGCCGTGCGTTCCTTGATGCCGCCGATATAGCCCGTGTGCTTGTAATAGACCTTCTGCTCGACCTTGCGGCCGGTCAGCACCACCTTGGCGGCGTTGATGACGATGACGTTGTCGCCGCAATCGACATGCGGGGTGAAGGTGGGCTTATGCTTGCCGCGTAGCCGCAGCGCCACCAGCGACGCGAGCCGGCCGACCACGAGCCCGTCGGCGTCGATCATCACCCACTTCTTGTCCACGTCGGCGGGCTTTGCGGAATAGGTCTTCATCTGCGCATCCATTTGGGATTGCGGCTGCCGGTCCCGGCGCCGCGCGCAGGCTTCTAGCCGGGATGGCCTCGGCGGTCAATCACTGCAAAGCTCATTCCTGCAATTTTTCAATTGGTTGGACTGGTGGTATTACATTACCTCTCAGCCGCAACTGGGATCGAATACGTCGAAGTCACGTGCGCCACCAACTCGTCGCTGCCATCGGACCGAATACCGACTTCGCCGACGGCGAGCCGCTTGCCGAGCTTGATTAGCCGCGCCTCGGCGAGGAGGTCGCGCGGCGCGGGCTTTCTGAGGAAATTGATGGTGAGGTTGGTGGTGACCGCGAGCGGAACCCAGCCGATCGCCGAAAGCACTGCCACGTACATGGCCACGTCCGCGAGGGCCATGATGATCGGTCCCGATACCGTGCCGCCCGGGCGCAGTGATTTCGCGTGGAAATGGCGGCGCAGGCGGCAGCCGCCGAGCCAAACCCGTTCGAGGGCGTAACCGCTTCGGGGGTTGAACATCTCGGGAAATTCGCCGCTGAGCAGCGTTTCGAGCTTCTTGCGCGACAGCTTCGGCGCGGCCATTTCCCTCCCTGCCCCCTGCCCTTTCATCGTTA
>JASHVC010000463.1 GCA_030039655.1 Xanthobacteraceae bacterium
GTCAGCGTCTCGAAGGCGAGGTACGGATTAATCGCCTCGGCGCCGTAGCCGGCGAGGCAGCCGAAATGATGCACCTCGCGCGGCTCACCGGACTCGACGACTAGCCCCACCGAGGTGCGCAGGCCCTCGCGGATCAAATGATGATGCACGGCCGCGCAAGCGAGCAGAGATGGAATCTGGATGCGGTCGGCGCCGGCGCGCCGGTCCGACAAGATGATGATGTTGATGCCGTCGCGCACGGCGCCATCGGCCTGAGCGCACAAGCCGTCGAGCGCGGCCTTCATCCCCGCGGCGCCCGCATCGGCCGGCCAGGTCGTGTCGAGGGTAAGCGACTTGAAGTGAGACTCAGCGACCTTTGAGATCGATCGGATTTTTTCCAGATCGGCGTTGGTCAAAATCGGCTGGTGGACTTCGAGCCGCTTGGTCTTCGACATGCCTTCGAGGTCGAAAAGGTTCGGCCGCGGCCCGATGATCGAGACCAGGCTCATCACCAGTTCTTCGCGGATCGGGTCAATCGGCGGATTAGTGACCTGGGCGAAGTTCTGCTTGAAGTAGGTGAACAGCAGCTTCGGCCGCTCGGACAACGCCGAAATCGGCGTGTCGTTGCCCATGGAGCCGACCGCCTCTTCGCCGGTCGTGGCCATCGGCGTCATCAGGATTTTGAGGTCTTCCTGCGTGTAGCCGAAGGCCTGCTGGCGATCGAGCAGCGACAGATTGGAAATCGGCGCGGCGTCGGATGCTGCCGGCAACTCCTCGACCTGGATCTGCGTGCGTTCCAGCCACTCCCGGTAGGGATGGCTTTTCGCCAGTGTCGATTTAAGTTCCTCATCGGGAATAAGTCGTCCCTCATCGAGGTCGACCAGCAGCATCTTGCCAGGCTGCAGCCGCCACTTCGTGGCGATTTGCTGTTCTGGAATTGGCAGCACGCCGACTTCCGACGCCATGATGATGCGGTCGTCGCGGGTGACGATATAGCGCGCAGGACGCAGGCCGTTGCGGTCGAGCGTGGCGCCGATCTGCCGTCCGTTGGTGAACGCAATTGCGGCCGGGCCATCCCATGGCTCCATCAACGCGGCATTGTATTCGTAGAACGCGCGGCGCTCCTCGTTCATGAGCGGATTGCCCGCCCATGCTTCGGGAATCATCATCATGACCGCGTGGGCGAGCGAATAGCCGCCCATGGTGAGGAATTCGAGCGCGTTGTCGAAGCAGGCCGTGTCGGACTGGCCTTCGTAGGAGATCGGCCACAGCTTGGTGATGTCGCCGCCGAATTTCGGCGATGACACCGACGCCTGCCGCGCCGCCATCCAGTTGTTGTTGCCGCGCAGCGTGTTGATCTCGCCGTTATGGGCGATCATGCGATACGGATGCGCCAGCGACCAGGTCGGGAAGGTGTTGGTGGAAAAGCGCTGGTGCACGAGTGCGAGCGCGCTCTCGAAATCGGGATCGTGCAAGTCCGGATAGTAGGTGCCGAGCTGATCGGCGAGGAACATGCCCTTGTAGATCACGGTGCGGCACGAGATCGACACCGGGTAATAGTTCGACACACGCCGCTCGCGCTTGCCGTACAAGATGCCCGAGATAGTCTTGCGTAAAATGTAGAGCCGGCGCTCGAACTCATCCTCGGTCGTGATCTTCGGGCCGCGGGCGATGAAGACCTGCTTGTGCACTGGCTCGGTCGGCTTGACGGACTCACCGAGCGTCGAATTATCGGTCGGCACATCGCGCCAGCCGAGAATCTTCATGCCTTCCTGCGCGGCGACCGCCGTGTAGGTGTCCATGATTTCCTGACGCCACGGTGCATCGTGCGGCAGGAACAGTGCGCCGACTGCGTACTCGCCGGACGCTGGCAGCTTGAAGCCGAGCGCGGCGGCCTGTTTGGCAAAAAACTTGTGCGGCGTTTGCACCAGAATGCCGGCGCCGTCGCCGGCGCGTGGATCGGCTCCGACCGCGCCACGGTGCTCGAGATTGAGCAAAATCGTCAGCGCGTCTTCGACGATCTTGTGCGACTTGCGTCCCTTGATATCGGCAATGAATCCAACGCCGCAGGAATCTTTTTCCAGCGCCGGATCAAACAGGCCGAAACCTGACGCGTTCATCGTCGACCTCGCACTCCCCATCGCAGCCGGACCGCGCATCGCGGCTCCGGCGGGCAACCTGTGCCGCTTGCGCTGGCCTGTGGCTGCTTTTCGCTGCCGCGCGGTGCGCCCATGCCCACGGCCGTCGACCCCGCGCTTATCCCGACCGCGCGCTTTGAGGGGTCACGAATTGGGACAGCATTGCTGTCCTATGCCAACATCGCAAATTTCAGCCACAATTACAAGGGCAAAGCCCTTGCCGTTGGCCTGACGCACGCAAAAATCCGCAGCCTTACGTACGCGGGCGGCGGCTCCAGCCACTCCCCATACGAGTGGACCACGGGACTCAAGCCCGCGCAACGACAATCGCGCTTTACAATCGGCGAAAGGCCCTTCACTGCGCGTTCGGCCTAGGGTCGGGTGTTAGACTCGCCTCTACAGATTGCGCGGCGTCTAATACCGGCTACCTTCAACCCGTGAATTTCGCCTCTGACAACACGGCGCCGGTCGCGCCGCAAATCCTCGACGCTATCGTTGCGGCGAACGCGGGTTATGCGCTCGGCTACGGCAACGACGATTGGACCAGGGCCGTAGAACGTCGGCTGTCGGAAATCTTCGAGCGCGAGGTCGCGGCGTTCCTGGTGCCGACAGGAACGGCCGCTAACGCGCTGGCGCTCGCGCAAGTCACGCCGCCGTGGGGCGTGGTGTTCTGTCACGTCGATTCCCACATCGCCACCGACGAATGCGGGGCGCCGGAGTTCTTCGGCGGCGGTCTGAAGCTGGAAGGCCTTCCCGGTGACGGCGCCAAGATCGCTCCCAAAACGCTGCAGGCGGCGCTCGCCGGTTATGGCGGCCACAGCCCGCACCAGATGGTCGCATCCGCGCTCTCCATCGCCCAGGCGAGCGAAGCTGGCACCATCTATCGCACCAACGAGATCGCAGCGCTTTGCGAGATTGCCCATGCCCGCTCGCTCGCCGTGCACATGGACGGCGCGCGCTTTGCCAACGCGCTGGTTCGGCTGAACGCCACCCCGGCGCAGATGACATGGCAATCCGGCATCGATGCGCTGTCGTTCGGCGCCACCAAGGGTGGTGCCATGGCGGCGGAGGCGGTGATCATCTTTGATCATGCACGTGCTGGTTTTTTTGGCGAGCGGCGCAAGCGCGGCGGCCAGCTTCTCTCCAAGCACCGTTTCCTGGCCGCTCAGTTCGCCGCCTACCTTGCGGACGACCTTTGGCTCAATCTCGCGCGCCATGCCAACGCCATGGCAGATCGGCTGGCGCAAAAGCTCGCCGAAGCAGGGTTGCGGCCTGTATGGCCGGTCGAGGCCAATCTCATCTTCGTGGCGCTGCCACATGCGCTTGACGCCAAGCTCAAGGCCGCCGGCGCGAGTTATTATGTGCGCCCAAGTGGAGATCTGCGCTTGCCGGACGATCATATTCTGGCGCGCCTCGTCACTTCGTTTGCCACGCAAGCCGAAGACATCGAGCGCTTCGTGAACTTGTGCAAAAGCCGCTGATCTGTCCGTTGCCGTGCCGGCTTGGTGGTAAGCTGCAACGCACCAAAAAGCGGTGACTCGCCGGAGTCGGGGACTCAGGCGTCGGCAAGGCGGGGAGCATGAAACCTGCGCGGTTCGCCACTTGTTTGGTGGCGTTGCTGTGCGCCGCGTGCGCCGCGCAGGCCGTTGCGCCGCGCACTGCCGACGTTCTCAAAGTCTATGAAGAGCCCGCCGGTTATTATCCCGGCGTCGAGCGCGCGATTTCCGTGACTCCGGAGTTGAGTGCATGGTTGCAAAAGAATCAGCTGCGCATCGACATCGTTCAAAACCGCATTGCGGCGATCAGAGGGGGCAAATTGGCTCCCGCCTGCATTGGCGAGGATCAGTACACTTGCGTCGCTTCCCTGGCGCAGCAGTTTGCCATTGCCGATTCGTATTCGGGCAACAACAGCGTTGTCGACGAAACGACCTATGACGTGAACGGCAAGCCGGTGAACACCGGCAAATTCGAGTTCGTCGGCTACGTTCCGAAACCCAAGCCCGATAACGGCAGCGCGCCACCGGCGGTGCCAACGAAGTTCGCCATGTCCGTCGGCCGCGACGGCTTGGTGTCATCGCTTGCGGCGCATCTGCTCAGCGATCCGACCTTTGCGCACACCCAGGACGAGTATGACGCAACGGAAGCCTACGAGACGATCGCGGCGGTATCGGCGCAGCAGTGCCCGACCCTCAGTAGAGCCGAAGTCGACAAGTGGATCGAAAATACGATCAAGCCGAATTCAAAGGCGTACCATGAGCGCATCCGGCGCGGCTCCGCCGAAGCCGAAATCTCAAAGAAGACCGCATTCTGCGGCCGAAACTTCCGCTTCAATTCGGTTTGGGCAAGCCAGACCTACAACCAGTACCGCCGGGACGTTACCGGCGGTATGGCGATTTTGGTGGAATGAAATGAAGGGCGTCCCCACTCATTGCCTGCGCCGACGCCTGCCAGCAGCTTCCGATGCGCGCCAGTGGGGTTCCGTGTTTATGCAGAATTTTTTTGAACAATGCCAAAGCGCCGCCTCAATTCTACTGGACGCTTTGGCGTATATAGCGGGTAGCGTGCACGTGCGTGATGGGGAAAGGGGCATGGCCGTGAGGCTGGCTGCATTCGGGACCGGCGCATTGACCGCGTCGCTGGGTGTTTCCTTAGTCCTGCTGACCGCAGCCGGGGCAGCAGCACAGGCGGTTTCATCCCAACCGAGACCCGTTACCGGCTTCGTCTCCACCTACGAAATCATACGCACGGTGCGCTCCGCCGGCTTCGATCCGCTGGTACCGCCACTGCGTGAAGGCACCAGCTACGTGCTGCGGGCCACGGATTTTCGCGGCATCCTGATGCGCGTCGTGCTTGACGCGCGTACCGGCGCGATCCGCGACGTCACCCGCATTGTGCCGGCGACGTCCGGTCCAATGCTGCCGCCTTCGTACGGACCGCCGCCCACCTACGGTTCGCCCTCTTATGGTTCGCCCGCCGAATTCGGTGCTCCTACGGGGATGGGGCCCGGAGGCGCGCCGGGGCAATTGTCGCAGCCGGCCATGCCGTCTGCGACGGCTCCGGCGCGCCCGCAATTTCCTCCACTGCCGCGGGCGCGGCCGACCGAACAGGCCACGCAAAAGCCTGACACGATTGCCGGCAGCTCGACCGTTGGACCCCCGCCCAGTACCGTCCAGGCTGGTGCCAAGCCTGAAGCGACCGCGGTCCCCGGCGCGGCTGCCACCGCAACCGTGCCGCCTTCGTCCGGCAAAGCGCCGCCATCTCCACCGATCAACGACTGATCGCCTCGCGCTGATGTGGGCACCTGACGCCAGCGGTGGTGATTCCGTATCTGTCATGGCCGGGCTTGTCCCGGCTATCCATGTCTTTGCGCTCGCCGACTCGTGAAGACGTGGATGCCCGGCACAAGCCTGCACTCGGGCGCGCGCAAGCGCGGCTCGGGTGGCCGGGCATGACGCGAGTATGAATCGAAAGCGCTCCGGGCTCCCGGAGCGCTCCCTTTAAGAAGTCCAGATTTCAGGAACTGCAGAAGTGGACGCTTACGCGGCCTGCTTCTGGTCCTCGATCACGTTGCCGTTGGCGCCGTTGATCGGAATCGAACGGGGCTTCTTGGCCTCGGGGATCTCACGCACGAGGTCGACGTGCAGGAGACCGTTCTCAAGGTTGGCGCCCTTGACCAGGACAAAGTCCGCAAGCTGGAACACGCGCTCGAAAGTTCGCGCTGCAATGCCCTGGTAGAGCATATCGGCGCGCTTCTCCTCCTCTTTGGCGCTCTTCTCGCCGCGGATGGTCAGCGTGTTTTCCTTCGCTACGACTGTCAGTTCGGGCTCCTTGAAGCCCGCTACCGCTACGCTGACACGATAAGCGTTTTCGCCGGTCCGCTCGATATTGTAGGGCGGGTAACCGGGGGCGGCACCGTCGATGCCCTGGTCGAGCAACGAGAACAGCCGGTCAAAGCCTACGGTGGAACGATAAAGGGGAGCTAGATCGAAAGTTCGCATGGCATATCCTCCTTGTGAAGCGACATGCGGATGGCCTGCCCGATTTGGGCCCGGCCGGGTGACGCGCAGCTCTAGGAGCCTGCGCAGTTTTGATGTGGTGGCGCGCCCCCTTCGCCGCAAGGGGCCCAACACCCTGTCAATACTTGCGGATTATTGGGCCCGGGCCGGCAGCGGAGCAGCCTTGTGGTTGAGGACCGGTCGCGGGCTGTTATAAGCGACTGGTCTGTTGGCCACCTGCACGCTCAATGAAGCTCGTCTCGATCCCAGCGAATCCCGTTCCGGACAATTTCGTCACGGATTATCTGAAGACGCCGGACGGCGTTGCGATCCGTTATGCGCGCTGGCAACCGCCGGCCGGCCGCCGCGGTACCGTGTGCATCTTTCAAGGCCGTGGCGAATGGATCGAAAAGTATTTCGAGACGGTGCGCGATTTGCGCGCGCGGGGATTTGCGGTGGCGACGCTCGACTGGCGCGGCCAAGGCCTTTCCGACCGGATGTTGAGCGACCGCCACAAAGGATATGTGCGCAGTTTCTCCAACTACGACACCGATCTCGAAACCTTCATGCGCGAGATCGTGCTGCCGGATTGCCCACCGCCCCTGTTCGCCCTCGGCCATTCGACCGGTGCGACCATTCTGATTCGCGCCGCGTACCGCGGCCATCGCTGGTTCGATCGCATGGTGTTGATCGCGCCATTGATCGGGCTCGCGAGCGCCGGCGCGACACCGACGGCAAGTACGATCGTGCGCGTGCTGCGCCTGGCCGGCTTTGGCTCCATGTATGTCCCTGGTGCTGCCGCGGCCGCCACGGAGACGCGCCCCTTTGCCACCAACATCGTGACCTCCGATCCCGTGCGCTATGCACGCAACGCCGCGGTTCTGGAGGCGGAGCCAATGCTCGCCGTCGGCCGTCCGACGGTCGCCTGGGTCGATGCGGCGTTTCGCGCCATGCGCACGATGAGCGAACGCAGCTATCCGGCGCGCATCCGCCAGCCGATCCTCATCGTGTCCGCGGGCCTCGATGTGGTCGTGTCGAACGCGGCGATCGAAGAGTTCGCCACCTATCTGCGCACCGGCTCGCATCTCGAAGTGGTCGGTTCCAAACACGAACTGCTGATGGAGCAGGATCGCTATCGCTCGCAGTTCTGGGCGGCTTTTGACGCATTCGTGCCGGGCAGCGGATCGTATTGATCGCTCGCAATGACGACAATCACTTGTTCAACAACTTCATCGCCTGCGCGTGCACGCGGCGGTCGCCGGCGGCGACGATGCGTCCGCCGTTAAGCGCGGGCTCGTTTTCCCAGGTAGTCATGATGCCGCCCGCACCTTCGATGATGGGAATGAGCGCAAGTACGTCGTGGGGTTTTAGTTCGGTCTCGATAATGAGGTCGACGTGCCCGGCTGCGAGCACGCAATAGGCATAACAATCGCCGCCGTAGCGCGATAGCTGCACCGCCTGTTCGACTTGTTCGAAGCATTTCCGGTCGGATTCGTTCATCAGCAGCGGGCTGGTCGTAAGCATGATCGCGTCGCGGAGCGTCGCGCACGCGCGCGTCTGCAACACGCGTTCGCCGGCCGGGCCGCGATAGCGCGAGCCGCTGCCGTCGCCGGAAAACTGTTCGCGGATGAATGGCTGATGCATCATGCCGTAGATCGGCCCGCCGTGGCGGGTGAGCGCGATCAGCGTGCCCCAGGCCGGCATGCCGCAGATGAAGGATTTGGTGCCGTCGATCGGGTCGAGGATCCACACATACTCGGCGTCCGGCTGGTCGGCAGGAAATTCCTCGCCGACGATGCCGTGGGCCGGGAATGTCTTCTTGATCAGCGCGCGCATAGCCGCTTCGGCGGCGCGGTCGGCGGCGGTGACCGGATCGAACCCGCCAGAGGCACTTTTATTCTCCACGCTTAGCGCGCTGCGAAAGAAGGGGCGGATGGTCTCCCCGGAAACCAGGGCCAATTCATCGACAAATGCTGCGAAGTCGATCGCCGTCATTAAAACTCGCTCCGGCTTTCGATTAGCGGATAGTCGTAAACAAGGGCAATCACCCCGTTGCGGCTTCGTAGACGCTGCTTTGAGAGCCGGCAGACCAAACCGGCCTAAACAGGACGGGCAGCCCTGTGGATAACGGAGACGGAAGCCATTTTTTTGTGCAAAGCCGTTGATCTGCCATAACCCGCTGAAGTCGCTGCCCAAATCTTACTGAGTCAGTAGCCCGACACAGTTCGAAGGGCTGCTCTGCACAAATTGCGGGTTAAATTCAGCAAATTTCGGAAGAATTAGGTCAGCAACACTTGCTTTTTGTGCGTCGCGATGTATATTGCTGCAGTGCGGTAGCGGGAGGCTCTCTCGCGCTACCGTCGCCCTCCTTGGGCGTTTCCTCCCTAGACTTGGGCCGCTCCAGCAATGTGAGCGGCCCTTTTTCCTTGCCTACCTCTTGGCCCTTAACGTCTGGTTTACCGAGTGCGGTCCGCCCGGGGAAATTTATTCCGCGGCCGCCCGATAGGGACGCAACTCCTCCAGCGGGATTTCGGCCAGCCGGTCGGCGAGCGCCGCTAATTCGGCGGCGAGGCGATCGAAGGACGGGGACCGCTCGTAGCGGCGCTCATCCATATAGAGCGCGCGGTTGATCTCGAGCTGAACGGCGTGCAGGCCGGTGGTCGGGTTGCCGTAGTGCTCGGTGATGAAGCCGCCCGCGTAGGGCTTGTTGCGGCTGACCGCATAGCCGAACTCGCGTAGCGCCTGCTCGACTGTCTCGGCAACGACACCGACGCAGCTTGTGCCGTAGCGGTCACCGATCACCACATCGGCGCGCGGACGTTCATCCCGGCCGCCCGTGGTCGACGGCATGGAGTGGCAATCGACCAGAATGGCGGCGCCGAAATCGCGGTGCAGCTTAGTGAACAGCCGCCGCAGGGTGCGGTGATAGGGCTTATAGAGCCGGTCGATTCGGCGCAGCGCCTCGGTGACTGAAATGCGCTGGTCGTAGATTTCCTGCGCGTCACCGACCACACGCGCCACCGTACCAAGCCCGCCCGCCACCCGCATGGAGCGGGTATTGGCGAACGAAGGCAGCCGGCCATCGAACATGCGCGGGTCGAGTTCATAGGGCTCGCGGTTGACATCCACGTAGCAGCGCGGGAAGTGCGCCCGCATGATCGGGTGACCGCGCTCCACCAGCCCGGCGATCAGGTCGTCGACGAAGGAATCCTCGGAGCGGCGCAGCGTCGCCAGGTCGAGCCGCGAGGTCAGCAGGAAAGCGCGCGGGTAGATTCGCCCGCTGTGCGGCGAATTGAAAAGCACCGGACCGCGGCAATGCGCCGGTTCGATAGCCTCAAAGGGGGGATCGAATTCGTCCTGGCTTTCCGACATGAGGTTTGGCGGGGCTTTCCAGCGCACGTTAGGGGCACCGCTCCCTAGCGTGCGCCGCACACCATTGTCCACAGGACTCACGCCTTGCCAAGTCCTCACCAAGACCTTGCCAAGGCCGTGTTAGCAATGTTGGCTTTCACCTCATCTTTACCCACTATCGCGCTTATGGGAGCGGGGGGCCGGCACAGCCGGAAGTGAGGTCATGTCCAAAATCCTGCTTGCGGAAGACGACGGCGACATGCGCCGATTCCTAGTCAGGGCGCTGCAGAATGCTGGGTTCGATGTGGTCTCATTCGACAATGGCTTGTCGGCCTATCAGCGGCTACGCGAGGAGCCGTTCGAGATGTTGCTGACCGATATCGTGATGCCGGAAATGGACGGCATCGAGCTTGCCCGCCGCGCCGCTGAGCTCGACCCCGATATCAAGATCATGTTCATCACCGGCTTCGCGGCGGTCGCGCTCAATTCCGATTCGAGCGCGCCCAAGCACGCCAAGGTGCTGTCCAAGCCGATCCACCTGCGGGAACTGGTCAACGAAGTGCAGAAGCTGCTCGCCGCGTAGGTGCCGCGGCGCTCAAGGCAGCCGGGACTTCGCGTAATACCAACCGTGCTGGGCCGGATGCTATGGTCGGCCACAACACGGCCAACGCATTGATGTCCCCGCAGACCAAGACAAAAGTCGTCGCCATGATCGTCGGCTCGGCGATCATCATGCAGCAGATCGATTCCACCGTGATCACCACGGCGCTGCCGCAGATGGCGATTTCGCTGCATGCGGACCCGGTGCGGCTCAGTCTCGCGGTCACCGCTTATCTGTTGAGTCTCGCGATATTTGTTCCGGTCAGTGGCTGGGCGGCTGACCGGTTTGGCGGACGCACCATTTTCCGCGCCGCCATCGGATTGTTCACCCTCGGCTCGATCCTCTGCGGGCTGTCAGGCAACGTGATCGAATTGACCGCGGCTCGGGTGCTGCAAGGCTTCGGCGGCGCCATGATGGTTCCGGTCGGGCGCCTCGTGCTGTTCCGCAGCCTGGAGAAGACGGCGCTGATTGCCACCATGGCCTATTTGCAGGTGCCGGCGCAGCTTGGCCCGGTGCTCGGTCCGCCCATCGGCGGCTTCATCACCACGTATTTTTCCTGGCGCTGGATTTTTCTGGTCAACGTGCCGCTCGGCCTTCTCGGCATCGCGCTGGTCACAATGTTCTTCGACAATTCGAAGGAGCAGGAGGTCAAACGGCCGCTCGATTGGCTCGGCTTCGTGCTCACCGGCGCATCGCTGTTCTGCATCATGTACGGGGTCGAGGCCATCGGCCGCGGTCACGGTGGTGCTGTGGAAGCGGTCGCGCTGCTTGTGATCGGCTTTGGCATCGGCGCGATGGCGCTGCGCCATTTGCGGCGCACCACCCATCCGCTGCTCGACCTTTCAGTTTTTCGCATTCCGACCTTTCAGGCGAGCATTTTCGGCGGTTCGCTGTTCCGCGCAGGCGGCGGCACGCTGGTGTTTCTGCTGCCGCTGCTCCTCCAAATCGTGTTCGGCCTGTCGGCTTTCGCCTCCGGCACAATTACCTTCGCCACCGCGGCCGGCTCGCTGTCGATGAAGATTACGGCGCGGCCGATCATCCGGCGTTTCGGCTTCCGCAACGTGATCATCGTCAATGGGCTCATCAGCGCCGCCACCATCGCCATGTGCGCGTTCTTCACCGCGTCCATGTCCACGGTGCTGATCTTCGTGCTGCTGCTGATCGCCGGCTTCTTCCAGTCGCTGCAGTTCACCGCCACGCAGGCCATGACCTACGCGGACGTTGAGCAGCCGCAAATGAGCACTGCGACCAGTATCGCCAGCATGACGCAACAGCTCAGCCGCGGCTTCGGCATTTCGACCGTGGCGGTATTGCTGCATCTATCACTTGCCGAGCGCGGCGCGTCGGCGCTGGGCACGGCCGATTTCAAGGTGGCATTCGCCGGCGCCACCGCATTCGCCCTGGCCAGCATATTCTACGGCTGGGTCTTGCCTCATGACGCCGCAGCTGAAGTCTCAGGCCACCGGCCGAAGTCGGCGGAGGTTTGAAGGCAAGTTCCTGTCATCGCCCGCGCAGGCGGGCGATCCAGTAACCAAAATCGTTCCGGGTCGTGCGATGACGCTTGTGACTACTGGATGCTCCGCTTTCGGGCGCATGACAATCCCGAATTCAAGGCATCGGCTTGCCGACACCGCGTTCGAGGGCGCGGCGGACGATGAGATCGGCAAACGCGATGTCTTCCAGCGCGATGCCGAGCGACTTGAACAGAGTAATGTCGGCGGGCCCGCGGCGGCCGGGCACTTTTTCGGTGAGGATGTCGCCGAGCTCCACGACATCCTCCCACTTCAGGCGACCGGCGGCGACGAGGTCGCGGTATTCGCCGGCTTCAACTTGTGCCTGCTCCAGGTGATCGGTCGCGCGCACAGTCGCGCGCAGCACGGTCTCGGCGTCGACTTCGCGGCGCGCCGCCGCGTTGGCGCCGGCGACGTTGACATGCACGCCGGATTTGAGCCAGTTGGCGCGCAGCACCGGCTCCGCCGATTTGGTGATGGTGATAACGACGTCGGCGTCGCCCACGGCGGCCTCGCCGGATGACACGGGCTTAGCGGCGACGCGGAGTTTCTTCTCAATCTCGCGAGCAAAAGTCTCGCGATGCTCCGGCGTGCGGGTGAACACGCGCACGGTCTCGATCTTGCGCACCGCGCATACCGCCGCGACCTGGGTGAAGGCTTGCCGGCCGGCGCCGATGACGCCCAACGTCCGCGCTTCTGGATTGGCGAGAATCTTGGTGGCAAGGCCGCTCGCTGCGCCGGTACGCATACGGCCGAGATGATCGGCTTCGATCATGGCCTTGAGTGCGCAATCACGGGACGAATAAAGCAGCACGTGGAAGCGCCCGCCCGGCGCGCCGTAATAGGCCTTCAGGCCGAACAATTCGGCTGTACCCCACGCCGCACCCATGAGGTTCAGCGCCCCGTTGCCGATGGCGGCGCGCTGCCGCGGCAGGTTGACCGTTCCCCGGTCGGGCCAGGTCTCGAACAAAAGCTCGAGCGTCGCGATCGCGTCCTTGACGGTGACGAGTCGGCGTACGTCGGCCTCAGTCAGATAAAGCGGCGTTTTCAGCGCCGCCTTCTTTTTGCTTTTGGTCTTGCCCGCCGGCTTCGCTTTGGCTTTGCGTTTACGTGAAGTTTTGGCCATGGCGAAAATCACAAGTTGTAGCCCGCATGGAGCGGAGCGAAATGCGGGGAGGAAGGAAAGGCTGGTATGTCGGTCCCGGATTTCGCTTCGCTCCATCCGGGCTACGATCTATGATCATCACTTCCCGGCATTGAGCACGTCGGAAATCCAGTCCCACATGTAATGCACGGCGATGGTCGGATTGTCCACCTGACAGTGATGGAAGCCGCCTTCCTCGCGCGTGAAGACCTTCAGCACTTTCTGTTTGGAGCCGACCGCGTCGAAACATTTTTCCGCGACCGCGAGCGGAATCTGCTCGTCGCCTTCGCCGTGCAGCAGGAGGAACGGACAGGCCATCTTCTGCACGATGCGGTCGAGACGGAACGCTTCGAGTTTTTTCATCGCCGAAGCACGGTCGGGAACGCCGAGCACCCATTGCAAGTGCTCGGGTGGCACCGACAGCGACGGCACCCTTCCGGATTCCAGTGCCTCGAAGCGCTTCACCCAAATCTCGTGAAAGTCCCATTGCGCACCCCAGGCGACGCAGCAGGCAAAGCGCGGCTCCAGCGACGCCGCGCGCGGCGCATAATAGCCGCCGAGGCTCAAGGCCATGACGCCGATGCGCTTGGGGTCGAAGTCGCCGCGGCCGGCGAGATAGTCGTAAACCGGCGTGGCGTAGCGCTCGGTCTCGGCGATCAGCGGCAGATTGCGAAAGCGCACGCTCTCGCCATTGCCCGGCCCGTCCATGATCAGGCAGCCGACGCCGCGCGCGGCGAGGTCGGGAATACCGTAGCCGTATTGCAGCTCTTTGGTGACGTCGAAGCCGTCGAAGAACACCATGGCCGGGGCAGGGGGCCCGTGGGTGGCTTCGGGGTCGGGATGCACCAGCAGTCCTGGCAGCGTCGTGTTTTCGTAGGGCACCTCCACGGGCTCGATGCGCGGGCGGCGCATGAGCGCAGCGGCCTCCTTAAACAGCGCGA
>JASHVC010000464.1 GCA_030039655.1 Xanthobacteraceae bacterium
TCATCCACATTCCCGATCGCCTGTTCGAGGGCTATGGCCCGAACGTCGAAGCCGTGCGCGCGCTGGCGCAGCGTGGCGCCACGCTGCTGGTGACGGTCGATTGCGGTACCACCAGCATTGAGCCGATCGCCGAGGCGCGCGCTTTGGGCATGGACGTCATCGTCATCGACCATCATCTGGCCGATGAAGCGCTGCCGCCGGCGGTGGCCGTGGTCAATCCGAACCGGCGCGACGATCTATCAGGCCTTGGTCATCTTGCCGCCGTTGGGCTCGTGTTCATGACAGTGGTAGCGGTCAATCGCCTGCTGCGTCAGCGCGGCTTTTGGACGGAGGCGCGTCCGGAGCCCGATCTGCTGACGCTGCTCGATGATGTGGCACTCGGCACAGTCGCCGACGTGGTGCCGCTCACCGGATTGAACCGCGCCTTTGTCGCCAAAGGGCTGTTGGCCATGCGCCGCCGCGAGCGCGCGGGTCACGTGAGCCTCATGGATGTGGCGCGGCTCAATGGGCCGCCGGAGGCGTGGCACCTCGGCTTCCTGCTCGGCCCGCGCATCAATGCCGGTGGCCGCATCGGCCGCGCCGATCTCGGGGTGCGGCTGCTGCTGGAGGACGATCCGATCGAAGCCGCAAAGATCGCCGCCGAGCTTGATCGCCTCAACCGCGAGCGCCAGGCGATCGAGATGGACACGCTCGCCCAAGCTGAGGCTGAGGTGATGGCCGCGCTCGGTTTGGAAGAGCGCGGCGCGGTCGTGGTAACGGCTGCGGAAGGTTGGCATCCAGGCATCGTCGGTCTGGTGGCCGCGCGGTTGAAAGAACGCTTCGGCCGGCCAGCCTTCGCCATTGCGCTTGAACCCGGCGGCGTTGGCACCGGCTCTGGCCGCTCCATCCCCGGCGTCGACATCGGCCGTGCGGTGCGTCGCGCCGTGGGCGAAGGTTTGCTGGTCAAAGGCGGCGGGCACGCGATGGCCGCCGGCATCACCTTGCGCCGTGACGCGCTCGCGCCCATGCGCGCCTTCCTGGAATCGACGCTCGCCGCCGATGTGGAAGCTGCGCGCCGCGCCAGCGAGCTGTTGATCGACGGCGCTGTGAGTGCGGCCGCCGCGACGCTCGATCTCGTGGCGACCATCGCGCGCGCCGGACCGTTTGGCTCCGGTAATCCGGAGCCGGTCATCGTGTTGCCCGCGCACACCGTGAGCTATGCCGAGGAAGTCGGGCAGTCGCACCTGCGCGTACGCCTCAAGTCCGGCGATGGCAGTGGCCTCAACGCCATCGCGTTCCGTGCCGCCGGGCAACAGCTAGGTACGGCGCTGCTGACAAACCGCGGCAATCAGGTGCATGCCGCCGGCACCTTTTCGCTCGATCGCTGGCAGGGCGAGGAGCGTGTGCAATTCAAACTTATCGACGTCGCGCCCGTCGAACCGGGCGGATGACGGATTAGACGGTGATCTGCCCTTCCAGATAAAGTACCGCGCGGCCGCCGATGCTGACGCGATCGCCGTGCAGCGCGCAATGCAGGGCGCCGCCGCGCCGGGAAATCTGATGGGCAACGAGCTCGGTCTTGCCGAGACGCTTTGCCCAGTACGGCACAAGCGTGCAGTGCGAGGAGCCTGTCACCGGATCTTCCGGGACGCCTTTTGCCGGCGCGAAAAAACGCGAAACGAAATCAACGCCGTTCTCGCCAGGAGCGCTTGCGATCGCGGCCCAACAATCCACCTTAGCAAGCGCCGCAAAGTCCGGCGCAAGAGCGGCAACCTCTGCCGCGCCGTCATAGACCACCAGACAATCACGGGCGCGCAGCACCTCGCGCGGCTTGCCGCCGCCCAAAGCCGCCGGCAGACCGGGCGGAGGTTCAGCCGGGCTCGGCGGCATCGCAGGAAAATCCATGACCAGCATGTCGCCACGCCGTGCGACCGTAAGCGTGCCGGCCTTGAGCGTCTTAAAGTCCACGCTGTCACGCTGCGGCTCGAGAAACTTGAAGACGACGTGTGCCGAGGCCAATGTCGCGTGGCCACAGAGATCGACCTCCACGGTCGGCGTGAACCAGCGCAGTGTGTAGCCATCACCGCCATTCACGAAGAAGGCGGTTTCGGCCAGATTGTTCTCTGCAGCGATGGCCTGCATGGTGGCGTCAGGCAGCCACGAGGGCAACGGACAGATGGCGGCCGGATTGCCGCTGAACAACTTGTCGGTGAATGCATCGACTTGATAGATCGGCAAACGCATGGCGCGCTCCGTCGGCTCCCAAATGCGCGCATCGTCTATACCCAGCGGGCCGCTTGAGCAATCCGCCGCTTATTCCTTTTTTTCTTTGCACCATTCGCTGTGAGCCTGCGCCACCATGGCATCGGGATTGTCGAAATGCCCGAGCGGTCCCAGTTCCTTCTTGGCGGCCGAGTCGTAGAGCCAATACCAGTCGTAGCTGCCGCCGAAGACGAAATAACGATGCGCCTCGATGACAATATCATCCTTGTGTTCGCCAGGGCAAAAATTCAGCACCAGAAGATCGTTGGCCGGCATCAGATAACGTAGCTTGTGCGTCCGCGTATCGAAGACATGGAGCGCGGCAGTCGCGGTCCAGGCCGGCGACAGGAAATAGAGGCGCCTGCCGTCGGAACTGAACTGTTTGTTGCGGAAGACGCAGATCTGATCTTCGGCGTCGCCCTTGTGGCCGTTGATGAGCGGCTTATCCTCGGTGCCGTCGGTGTTGACTTGGCGCAACTGGTCGGGACTGGGCGTGTTCGTGCAGAATTGACCAAGGTCGTAGCCGCTGCGCGCGCGACCCTGGCGCGTATAGACCACGTACTTGCCGTCCGGCGACAGGACCGGATCGACATCCTGCTCAGATTTGGTGAGCTGGGTCTTGGTGCCGTCGTGCTCGATGAAGACGTTGCCGGCATCGCTGTAGACGCGCGGGCCTGGGTCGGGCGCGGCGGGTGCGGGTTGCGCAGTGGCCACGCAGGGCAGAAGCAACGCGAAAGCCGTCAGAACCGAGCGAAGCCACATCGGGTGCAGAACCTGTTTGCGCTAAAGGCCGGCGCCGGGACCGGGCCGAAAACGCAAGATACCATCTTGGCAGGGGGCCGCGCACGCGGCTATTTGGACGCGCCCGCCAATGACCCCGGCAAGCTCCGGGACGCCAGCACAGGTTCCGAGAGGATAATGGATGAGTAAGCTCAATCTCTCCGTCGCCGTCGGCGACTATGACCGCACGCGTGCGTTGATCGACGGCAGCGTGCAGATCGACGGCGTCGACCCAGTCTACATGACCCTTGTCCCCGAGGAGATTTTCTTCCGCGCCTTTCGCGCCGCCGAATTCGACATCTGCGAGTTGTCGATGTCGAGCTACACGGTCAAGACCGCGCAGGGCAATTGCCCCTACATCGCCGTGCCGGCGTTCGTGTCGCGCGCCTTCCGCCACACCTCGATTTATGTCCGCACCGACCGGGTCAAAAAGCCGCAAGACCTCAAGGGCCGCAAGGTCGGCGTGCCCGAATATCAGCTCACCGCCAACGTGTGGGCCCGCGCCTTCCTGGAAGACGATTACGGCGTGAAGCGTTCCGACATCCATTGGATCCGCGGCGGCATCGAGCACGCCGGGCGGCCGGAAAAGATCACCGTCAAGCTGCCGCCGGGCGTGCGGCTCGACAACGCGCCCGAAGGCAAGACCATTTCCGGCCTGCTCGAGGCGGGCGAGATCGATGGCTTCATTGCGCCGCGGCCGCCGACGCTGGTCGAGCGCGGCCATCCCCATATCGGCTGGCTGTTTCCCGATCCGGTCGCGGTGGCCAAGGACTATTACAAGCGCACCGGCTTCTTCCCCATCATGCACGTGCTCGGTATTCGCCGCACCCTCGCGGAGCAGCATCCGTGGCTCCCGGGTGCGGTGTTCAAGGCGTTCGAGCAGGCCAAGGAAGCCGGGCTTGCCAAGCTCTCCGACACGTCGGCCACCAAGGTGACCATGCCGTTCGTCGAGGAACGCCTGAAGGAAGCGCGCGACCTGATGGGCCACGATTTCTGGTCCTACGGCGTCGAGTCGAACCGCAAGGTGCTCGACTATTTCCTCGCCCAGCACCACCTCGAAGGCCTGTCCGACCGTCGCGTGCGCGTCGACGAATTGTTTCATCCGGCGACATACGAATCGTTCAAGCTGTAATTCTTTTTACGTCCGAGAGCGCCAAGTGGGATGATCATCCCATCGCGTCGCGAAGTACCGCTTCGGACATTGCCGGCAGGGGAGCGGGAGCCGTTGCGGATTAATCATGTGTTCGGCCGCTTAACGGGTGTCATGACTTGGGGCAATACGAACGGCGTGCGGGAGGAGGGTGGACAACTTATCCTAGTTTCGATGGCGAACACGCGTGCAAGCATTTCGTCAGTAATCGTTTCTTCCGGACGGCCTCCGCAATCAATTCGTCCACGGTTGAGCACCACGATCCGCGTAGCAAAAAACGACGCCAAATTCAGATCGTGAAAAATCGCGAGGACAAGCGCTCCACCTTCTACGCGGTCCTTTATGGCCTCCATCAATCGAAGTTGATGATGAAGGTCCAAGCTTGCCGTCGGTTCGTCAAGAAGGAGAATGCCAAATCCGCCTTGGTCTTGGCCGTACGCAAGTTGGACGAGAACACGCGCGAAGTGCACGAGCTGCTGTTCGCCGCCAGACAACGTAGCGAGCACGCGATCAGCCAAATGTTGAAGGTTGAGTTCCGCGAGTGTGCGATCAACCAACGCTTCGAATTTGCAATCCTGTCGAAGTCTATTCCCCATGCGCACGACGTCGATGACTGTAAATGGGAGGGCAATGTTGACGTGCTGCGATAGTACCGCACGATGCGTTGCGAGGATGTGGGGCGAATAAGAGTCCAACTGCCGCCCGCCGAGACGAACGTATCCGGATTGCGGCGAAAGCTCTCCGGACAGCACGCGCAAGAATGTTGATTTTCCCGCTCCGTTGGGCCCAATGACCGCGACGCTCTCGCCTGAATCGAACGCCACCGTGACGTCGTCAAGAAGAGTGCTCGCTCCCCTTTTTACCGATACCGATACAGTCTCGACGAGCGTGCTCATTACAAAATCAAAGACTGTTGCTTCAGCAGCAAAACCAAAAAGAACGGGGCGCCGATTAGGGCAGTGACGATTCCGATCGGTAATTCCGCCGGCGCGGTCACGGTTCGGGAAAATGTGTCCGCGGTGAGCAGAACGATCGCGCCACAGCATGCCGACGAAGGCACCAGCAGGCGGTGCCCCGGACCAATGATAAGTCGTAACAAGTGCGGCACGATGATGCCGATAAATCCTATGACACCCGAGACGGACACTGCGGCACCTGCGGCGGCCGCGACGAGGACGATGAGAAAGCGCTTGAGGTGCTCGACGGCTATTCCCATGTGGAAGGCTTCGGCTTCTCCAAGCACCAAAAGATCAAGATCTCGACCGACCATGACAGCGGAAAAAAGGAGAAAGCCAAGCACCGGCGTGATCGCAAATACTTTCGGCCAGGTCGCGCCAGCCAGTGAGCCCAACATCCAAAACGTGATGTCGCGGAGTTGCCGATCGTCGGCTAGAAAAACCAGGAGTCCCGTACCGGCGCTGGCGAGCGCTCCAAGCGCCAGTCCGGCTAGGAGCATGGTCGCGATCGAGGTCCGGCCGCGCCGCGTCGCGATGCGATACAGCAGCGAAGTCGTCGCGAAGGCCCCAAGAAAGGCGGCAATCGGGAGCAAGATCGGTGAGGTTATTGTGGATGCGGGCAGCGTCTTGTCGCCAACTACAATCATGGCCGCGGCAGCAAGACCGGCGCCGGCCGAAACTCCCACGAGACCTGGGTCGGCAAGTGGGTTACGGAAGAGCCCCTGCATAATTGCTCCGGCCGAAGCCAACAGCGCTCCCACGATTGACGCCATGACGACTCGTGGTAAGCGGATCGAGAACAAGATGAGCTGGTCGCGGGCGGCCGATGACGAGTCGCCGGTCGAGAACAGCGCAACTATGATGCGGCTGAACGATATTCGGGCCGCACCAATCGACGCGGAAAATGCAGCGATCAAGACGAGCGCGGTTACAAAGAAAAATATTACGGTCAGCGGATGATCGGCTGCGCGGAACGAAAAATATTTTTTCGGAGCTTCGGTCGAAATGACGGTCATTGGTCACATACAGCAGAACTGGAGTTTCGGTCGGACGGAAGACGCTCGCCTGCCATCTTCGGATAAAGGTGTGAAGCAAGGTCTCGGGCGGCCAGCACGGTACGCGGCCCAAATCCGAGCAGATAGAGTCCGTCCATCGATATGAGCGCCCTATGCTCAGCGGCGGGCGTCAGCGCTAATCCGGCTTCAGAAAACACCGTGTCGGCGGATAACGCGTGTTCGCCCCGTTCCATGACAAGCACAGCGTCAGGCCGCGCGGAGGCGATAGCTTCATCGTTGACGGGCTTATATCCTTCGAGATCAGCAAACGCATTTGCCCCGCCGGCCATCCTGATGATGCCGTCGGCCGCCGTGTCCCGTCCGGCAATCACGGGACGTCCGTTCGTCAACGACAGGATGAATGCAACTCTCGCCCGTTGTGAAATTTGCTTTTGCTGTGTTTCAAGCGTGGCTATGTCGCTGCGCACTGCGTTGGCAAGACATTCACCCCGCCGGGGGACGCCAACATCGGCCGAGACAATGCGAATCTTATCGATGATGCCCTCGGCGTTGAACTCGTCGGGTATTACAATGAAGGGAATTTTGGCTTGTTCGAGAACGTCAATCGCCTCACGCGGCCCCGACCCTTCAATGGCGAGAATAAGTGTCGGCGACAATCCAAGGACGCCCTCTGCGGAGAGTTGCCGCATGTAGCCGACGTTTGGTTTTCCCTTCAATGCGCTTGGTGGATAAAGGCTTGTGGTGTCGACGGCAGTGATCTGTTGTTCCAGCCCCAGCGTGTAAAGTATTTCCGTTATAGATCCGCCAATCGAGATGATGCGGCTTGAATCGTAGCTTGGGTTTACTGCGCCTAGTGCTGTTCCATTAACAGAGCCAGCACCGCGGACTGGCGTCAAGACAAACGAATAAAGCACGGCAATTGTGAGCAAACTGAGTTTGCGAGACTTGGAACGTTGGCCCATGGCGTAAACGCCGCCTATTTGGTGAGAATGAGTTTGTTCAGCGCAGTCAGTCGTAGATGATACGTGTCGCGACCGTGAACAATGAGTACGTCCCGCGTACCCATAAACAACTCTCGACTGTCGACGCGATTGTCGACGATTGTTAGATGGCGCTGGATACCTCCGGCTATTAGGTCCTCCGGCGTTTGATTGCTTGGCTTGTCTTCCTCGCCCGGCGCGTTCATCTCAGCCCAACCTGCAGTCTCGTCATGTATTCGATGAAATACTTCGCACTTTCAAACGGTTTTAAACTGTAAAGCACTAATCAGTTACTACATTAGAAAGAATTTAAACTTCGTCCGTTAAGTATTGACAGCTGTAAGGCGTTTGCTTATCGATGGCAATATCCGCTCCGAGCATGCTGCTATGCGCAGCGTTCTCCGGGCAGGCCCAGCCAGCAAGCCCCCGCGTTAGCGGCAGCCCGCCAGCCCCGGCCAAAAAATGGGGTTGGGGGTTATGCGTTGTGTGAGTCGGAGCGCATGTGGCGCGCTCTTTGTTGCCGCCGCCGGTCTGATGCTGCCGGCAATCAGTTCATCAGTGCCCGCACAGACCGTGTCGCAAGCGCAGCCGCAGCAACAGCCATTGCCGCCTATCAGCGTCGAAGCGTCCAAGCAGCGCCCAAAGCCAAAGCGGACGCTAGCGGGCGCGGCGCGGCCCCAGCCTGCGCCGAACCCGCCGGTCGTGTCGCCCGGACCGACAACGAGCGTTGCGACCATGACTAGCGAGCCGGTCATCGACACGCTCGCCCCCGTCAGCGTTCGCGGTCAAGAGCAGATTGGTCAGGCACAGCCGACGCGGCTGTCTGATATCTTGACTGGCATGCCGGGTGTGTGGACCCCAGAACGCCCGGACGATCCAAGCTCCGCGATCAATATTCGCGGTCTTCAGGACTTCGGTCGCGTCGCGACGCTCGTTGATAGTACGCCGCAGGATTTTCAGCGCTCCGGTCATTTCGCCAATGGGCTATTCTATCTCGATCCGGAGATGATAGGCGGCGTCGATGTAGTGCGCGGCCCCGTGGCCAACATATATGGTTCCGGCGCCATCGGTGGTGTCGCCTCGTTCCGCAGCAAAGATATTGACGATATTTTGCTGCCGGGCGAAATCGCCGCAATTCAGGGCCATATCCAGTACAGTTCCAACGGCGATCAATGGCTCGCCTCGACTTTCGGGGGAATGCGCGGTTCGCTGGGCGACGCCTTTGTTGGCGGCGTTTATCGCGACAGCGGGAACTACATATCGGGAAACGGCACTCTCACGTCCTTTCAATGCGTCGCAAATTGCGCCGGTTATCCGCTCACGGTGGTTCCAGGCAACAGCGTCATCCCATACACGGGAAACCAAACCGAATCCGCCCTGGCCAAAGTGACGCTTCGGCCAGGCGAAGGACAGGAAATCAAGCTTAGCGCCATCACCTACAACACCAACTACGACTTCGGCGATACGAACGGGGCGAGGACCACAATCCCGGGGATCGGCGTCTTTGCCGAGAACATCAAAAATCAAACGGTCACCGGCCAATACACATTCAAGAGTCCAGAGACCCCGCTCATCGACTTCAAGAGCAACGTCTACTGGAATCAGACGGATGCTACCGAAACTGTCAAAATCCCCTACGTCCAGGATGGCATTGATTTTTCCGGGCCACCCGGAACCACAAGTGGTTTTCTGCTCAATACCGTTGGCTTTAAGATCAACAACACGTCGCGCTTTGACACCGGTCCGTTCCACCAGACCGTGACGTATGGCAGCGATTTCAACAATGATTCGGTGAATATTGGCACCGCCTGCGGCGCCGATCAGCTCATCAACGGAGCTTGCAACATCAGCCTGACTCCCAATGGCCAACGCAACACCTATGGCGGCTTCGTCGAATGGAAGACCAATTATTCCACCTGGTTCGAGATGATCAATGCCGTCCGGTATGACGGGTTCGCCCTCATGGGCGACGGATCGTCCGAATCCGGCCAGAGGCTTTCACCAAAGACGACGGTCGGCGTTACGCCCATCGCGGGCCTGCAACCGTATGTGACGTATGCCGAGGGGTATCGCGCTCCATCGGTGACCGAGGCTTTCATATCCGGATTTCATCCCGGCGGATTCTTCTATTTCGAGCCGAATCCGAACCTGCAGCCTGAGGTCGGCAAGACCGAGGAAATCGGCCTCAATATCAAATACGATGATGTGTTTTCGGCCGGCGACAAGATTCGCGCGAAGTTCAATGCATTCAGAAACGACATCACTGACTACATCGATATGGTGCCAGCCTTTGTCGACTTTACCGGTACGCTGACGCCGCCGGCGCCATGCCAGCCGACGCCGCTCGGTTATACAGACTGTTTTCAATATCAGAATATCGGCAGTGCGCGCATTCAGGGACTCGAGTTCGAGGCCAATTACGACGCCGGCAGGTGGTACGCCGGCATTTCAGGCCAACACATCAGGGGCCAGAGCTTGACGACCAATCCCGCGGTGGCCAGCGCAGGCACCTGCGTCATCGCGCCAAATTCGGTCGGCTGCGCCGGCGCCCCGCTCGCAAGCATTCCGCCCGACCAGATCAGCTTCCTGCTCGGTGCTCGTTTCCTTGACCGAAAATTGAGCCTTTCCCTGCGCTGGACGGCCGTCGCGGCAAAATCTCTCAGCCAAATTCCGACAGCGGCCAGCGACTCTGGCGCAATTGTTCCGATTTTCGATCCATCTCCGAGTTACAACCTGGTCAACCTCTACGCAGGCTATGAAGTGACACCCGAGGTGCTGGCTGCCTTCTCGATTGAAAATCTGCTGAATGAGAACTACACCAAGTACATGTGCTGCAGCACCAATAGCGGCTACGTCATACCGAGCCCCGGCATCACATTCAAAGGCTCACTGACGTTCCACGAAGGCATAAAGGGCAACAGCTAACTCGACGGCTGAGAAGATCAACAGGAGACAAGAATGTTCATCGCCATGAATCGTTTTCGCGTGAGAAGGGGCTCCGAAGAGGCCTTCGAGAGAGTTTGGCAGAGCCGAGACTCTTATCTTCACCGTGTTCCTGGTTTTGTTGAGTTTCATTTGCTCAAGGGCCCGGAAGCGGAAGATCATACGCTCTATGCCTCACACACTGTGTGGCGGAACAAATCCTCTTTCGAGGCGTGGACGAAATCCGAAGAGTTCCGCGCCGCGCACGCTCGTGCCGGTAATGAATCTACCGGGCCACTCTATTTGGATCACCCGAAATTTGAGGGCTTTGAAGTGCGTCAAACGGTAATGCCGAAGGCCGCAGTTGCGTAGCTGCGATTGCCCGCTAGCTTCGGCGCCGTGCGGTGGTTGCAGTAAACGCGATCGTCGTTGTCCAGTATAACGGATCGCCGCACAGCTTGAGGAACTCGTCGAGCGTCGTTTGCGACACGCCGCCTTCGCTTTTGAGTTTGTCGGCGACTTCGCGGATGCCGTAATCCCACCACTGCGCGAACGCCGAGCCGCCGTTGTAGAGAATGGCGTGGCCTTCGGAGCTGATGTCGATCAGGCCGTCGGCCTGCACCCACGCGGGAACTTTGCGCCCGACGTAGTAGTCGATCTGATGGCCGTCCGCCCAGCGAATGAATTGCTCCCAGAAACGCTTTTGCGATGGTGGCTCCACGGTCCACGTCGGGTAGAAGTCGGGTTCCTGGATGAAAAGCCAGCCACCCGGTTTGAGCCAGCGCGCCATCCTGGTCACGACCGCACGGCGTTCAGGAAGATGGTGCAGCAGCGCGCGAATGGCGACGAGGTCATAGGGCGCCTCAGGCGGCTCGTCGTGCACGACGTCGAACTTGCGGACCTCCAGATTGCCGCCGGCGATGCCTTCCATCAGGTCGGGACGGATGTCGGTGGCAACCACATGCCCGGTTGGTCCAACGCGCTGCGCCAGCCACTGCGACAGCGAACCGTTGCCCGCGCCGATCTCCAGGCAACGCCAACCCGCCGCAACGGCAATGCGCTCAAGGTGAAAGCGGCTCGACGGGTCGAGCAAATCCGACATCAAGCGGAGCCGATCCCGCTCGCCCTTTAGATCGTGCTGCCAGACGTATTGGGCCATGGTGGCCTCAGCGCGGGATCACTTTATCATCCCGTGGTCCGCGAGGAGAGGGGGCGCGCGGCGAAGAAATCAAATTCGGTTCGGGAATTTAATGATAAAGTTGTCGTGGTTCGGCATCTTCACCTTGGGCAGGGTCTGCGCGTTCATCGGCTCGTCGGCCGGGATCAGTTTGTTTTCGGCGAACAGATAAGCGCAGAGGGCGTAGACCTCGTCGTCGGACAGCGTGCGCGGCGTCGGCCACGGCATGGCGCGGCGGATGTAGTCGAACAGCGTCGTCGGCTGGCCCCAGAAATTGGCGATGGTCTTGTTGGCGGAAATGCCTGGCGCGGTGAGCGACGGGCTGCCGACCAGCATGTTGGCGACACCGCCCTTGCCGGCTTGTCCATGGCACAGCGAACAGCCTTTCGTATCGAACAGCTTCGCGCCGTCGGCCGCGGTGCCGCTGCCCGGCGGCAAGCCGGTGCCGTCCGGCAGGATGGTGATGCTCCAGGCTTTGAGGTCGGCTTCGGAGATCGGCTTGCCGAGGTGCGGCGTGTCGGCGGCGATAGCGGCGGCTGGCGCGAGCGCGAAGAGAAAAAGAGCGCACGTAGCTCTAAGCGTAGACATGCTTGATCTCCCCTTTGCTGTCGACGCCCCAGGCCGTGAGACTGTTGTAGTGCTGGTTGGGAAACGCGTACGGGCTCTTCACCGGTTCTTTGGTGACGCCACGCAGCGCAACGAAATCGGCGCGCAGCGGCTGTACTGCGCCGGAATCGTCCCAGGCGCGGCTCGTGATCGTCACCGGCTGACCGTCCCAGCGCCACGGCATACGAAAGCGTGTGAAGGCCTTCGGCGTGGCCGGCCCTTCGACCGCCGCCTTGCCCCACGTCTTGCCGCCGTCGGCAGAGACCATGACTTTGGTGATGGTGCCACTGCCCGAGTAGGCGATGCCTGATATTTCGTAGTAGCCCGGACCCTTCAGGCTCATGCCGTACGACGGCTTGGTGATGAACGACTTCACCTCGTTGACGAAATAGAACCGATACGCCTTGCCGTCGGGCAACAGCGGCGAGTAGTTGCGCGTCTCGTAGAAGGTCATGGCCGGCTGATCGGTGATCATGAGGCGGCGCAGGAACTTCACGTTCATGTTGCCCTCGTAGCCGGGGAGCAGTAGCCGCATGGGGTAACCGTTGCCGGGCATGAGGCGCTCACCGTTCTGATAGAGCGCGATCATCGCGTCCTCGTAACCCTTCTTTAGCGGCACGCTGCGGCTCACCAGAAGGTCGTCGGCGCCTTCCGCGACCATCCACACCGCTTTCTTATCGATGCCGGCTTCGTCGAGGATCGTCGACAGCGGCACGCCGGTCCATTCGGCGCATGAGACGAGGCCGTGGATCTG